>BQJG01000002.1 GCA_021604585.1 Hyphococcus sp. | reverse complement strand
CTGAACACGCCGACGCCGAGCGGCTTGCCGAGGATCAGCACGTCGCCCGCCCGCGCGCCACTGTTCCGCAATATCCTGTCGGGATGCACCAGCCCCATCGCCACAAGCCCGTAAATTGGTTCAGCTGAGTCAATCGAATGACCGCCCGCCACCGGCGCGCCTGCCGCCTCACTCGCGGTTCGCCCGCCATCGAGAATTTTGCGGATCGTTTTCGTCGACATCTTGCCGATAGGCATGCCGGTGATCGCCAGCGAAAAGATCGGCCGCCCGCCCATGGCGTAAACGTCCGACAGCGCGTTTGTGGCGGCGATGCGACCGAATTCAAACGGATCGTCGACAATCGGCATAAAAAAGTCCGTGGTGGCGATCAGCGCCGCCTCATCAGAAATCCGGTAGACTGCCGCATCGTCGCTGGTCGCCGCATCGACGAGAAGGTCCGCATGACCGGATGCGGCCGGCATGGAGCTGAGGATTTCCCGCAGAACATTGGGCGCAATCTTGCAGCCACAGCCGCCGCCATGGGCGAGCGAGGTCAGGCGGGGTTCTTTTTCAGCAGACATGAGACAGGCTCCTTGCGGCGGGCGCAGGAAAATTTAGAACACTTCTTAAGGCCAAGAGGCAAGCACTGACTGATCATGATTGGCATTGAGGACATACGCGACATTGATCGGGCGACACTCTCGTGCTTCGATGCGATTATCGACGTGCGTTCGCCGGCGGAGTTCGCTGAGGACCATCTGCCCGGCGCGATCAATCTGCCGGTGCTCAGCAATGAAGAGCGCGCGGAAGTCGGGACGATCTATAAACAGGAATCGCGATTCAAAGCCCGGCGCATCGGCGCGGCCTATGTGGCGCGCAATGTTGCGCGGCATCTCGAAACCGCCCTCGCCGACAAGCCCAACACATTCAATCCTCTGCTTTACTGCTGGCGCGGCGGGATGCGCTCCAACGCCATGGCGACAATCCTGTCACAAGTGGGCTGGCGCTGCGGTGTTTTAAATGGCGGCTACAAAACCTGGCGGCGCGCGGTTGTTGCTGATCTGCGCGACAGTGACGCGCCCATCCATGTTGTCTTGCTCGATGGCCAGACCGGCACGGCGAAGTCGGATATTTTACGCGCGGCGGCGAAAGGTGTTCAAACGATCGACCTTGAAGCGCTCGCCAATCATCGCGGCTCGGTTTTTGGCGGCTTCGCCAATGCTCCGCAGCCTGAGCAGAAGCTGTTTGAATCGCGTCTGTTTGAGGCGCTTCGAGACCTCAACCAGACGCAGCCAATTCTTGTTGAAGCGGAATCCAACCGCATTGGACATTGTGAAATCCCCAAACGCTTATGGGAGGCAATGCAAGGCGCGCCGCGCATCACCATCAGCGCGACGCCCGCTGCACGCGCTGATTATCTCCTCACGGCCTATGCCGATATCATTGCAAATGCGGATGTGATCACCGCAGCACTGGAGCGTCTGAAAAACTTCCACTCGAAGGAAACCTTGGCCGAATGGCGGGATCTGGCGGCGGCGGAGAGTTGGCGCGCCCTCGCCATCGCCCTGATGAGCGCTCATTATGATCCGCTCTATGAGCGCAGCCGTCAGCGCGGGCGGTGCGGGGCCGCTCTTTCCAGCTTCACCATTGACCAATTTGACAGCGCGACATTTGAACGGGTTGCGTGTGAGATCGCTTCCGCCCTATCCAGCGCGGAACAAAAGAAAGTCTGAGCCATGTCCGCACCTGATCTCTCCGGCAAAACCGCCCTCGTCACCGGCGCCTCGCGCGGCATCGGCCGCTCCATCGCGCTGGCGCTCGCAAAGGCTGGCGCACAAGTGCTGGCGGTCGCGAGAACGCCCGGCGCACTGGAAGAGCTGGACGATGAAATCCGCGGCTTCGGCGGCAAAGCCTCGCTCGTGCCCTTTGATCTCACCGATGGCGAAGGTATTGAGCGTCTCGCCGGGGCGCTGTCCGAACGTTTCGAGGCGCTCGATATTCTCGTCTTGAACGCCGCCAGTATCGGCGAGCTGGCCCCGATCGCGGATATCGACCCGAAAATCTGGGTGCATACGCTGAACCTGAACGTAACTGCGAATTGGCGCTTGTTGCGCGCGCTCGATCAAATGTTGCGCAAGTCACGCGACGCGCGGGTGATTACGCTGACATCGAAAGTTGGCGGCGAAGAGGCGCGCGCCTTCTGGGGCGCCTATGCGGTATCGAAAGCCGCCCTTGAAATGCTGATCGAAACCCATGTAGCAGAAACGAAGAACACCAACATCCGCCATGCGATCATCGACCCCGGCGCCATGCGCACCGGCATGCGCAAAGTCGCCATGCCCGGCGAAGATCCGCAAACGCTGCCGCACCCGGATGAAATTGTTCCGACCGTCTTTGAGGCGATTACTCGAAAAGAGCGCGAGCCATTGAAAATGAAGCGGCGTTAGCTGCTGCGCTTTTTCTTTTTTTCTTCCGTATCGTACGGATTGCCGGGCTGTTTGAAAATCAGCCGGATCGGCACCGCCTTAATATCAAACCCGTCGCGAATGCCGTTGATCATGTAACGCTTGTAAGATTCTGGCAGGTCGTTCGCGCGCGTGCATTGCACGACAAAGGTCGGCGGGCGGGTTTTGGTCTGCGCAATGTAACGCATCTTGATCCGCTGGCCGGAAACCGCCGGGGGCGAATGGCGTTGCAGCGCTTCCTGCAGCCAGTCATTCAGCGCTGGTGTTTTCACCCGCGCATTCCAGTCGATGTAGACTTTCACAACAGCGGGCATGAGCCGGTTGATGCCCGCGCCCGTGAGCGCCGAAAAAGGCGTGATCGGAATGCCTGGCGCCTGCGGCAGCAAGCGCTCGCACATTTCCCTGATCTCGCCCATCCTCTGATCTTTGTTTTCAATCAGATCCCATTTGTTCACCGCGATTACCAAAGCGCGCCCTTCGCGCAGCGCGAGAGCAGCGAGTTGCAGATCCTGTTTGTCGAATGGCGTTTCGGCGTCAAGCAGCAGCACGGCGACTTCTGCAAACTGGATTGCGCGCAACGAGTCGGCGACAGAAAGCTTTTCAAGTTTCGATTGAATTTTCGACTTTTTGCGCATGCCAGCCGTGTCGAACAGCTTCACCGGCCAGATGCGGTCCGGCCCCTGCCATTTCCATTCAACCGAAATGGAATCGCGCGTGATGCCGGCTTCAGGGCCGGTCAACAAACGGTTCTCACCGATCAAGCGGTTGACCAGAGTCGACTTGCCCGCATTCGGACGGCCGATAATGGTGACCCGCAACGGCTTTAGGGGATCGTCCCATTCCGCTTCTTCTTCGGGTTCTTCCGTCTGCAAGTCCGTCAAGAACGGCTCAAGCGCGTTGTAGAGTTCCGCCATGCCCTCGCCATGCTCGGCGGAAATCGCGATAGGCTCGCCCACGCCAAGACTGAACGCATCATAGTAGCCAGCAGAGCCCGCCTCACCCTCAGCCTTGTTGGCGAGCAGGATCACCGGCTTTCCGCTGGAGCGCAGGATCGATGCAAACGTCTGATCGAGCGGCGTCACGCCCGCGCGCGAATCGATCAGGAACATGCAGGCGGCAGCTTCTTCCACCGCCATATCGGTTTGTTTGCGCATGCGCCCTTCAAGCGCTGCTTCCGGCGCTTCCTCCAGACCGGGCGTGTCAATCACAGTAAAACTGAGATCGCCAAGCTTCGCATCGCCCTCGCGGCGGTCGCGCGTCACCCCCGGCGTGTCGTCAACAAGCGCCAGGCGCCGGCCAACAAGCCGGTTGAATAAAGTCGACTTGCCTACATTGGGCCGGCCGACCAGAGCGATTTTTACCGACATGACATTAAGCCAAGCTGGGCCGCGTTACTTCATCGCGACGAGCTTGCCCTCCTCGGTCAGGATAAAGATTTTCTCGCCCGCAACGACAGGCGCCACGACGGACCCGCCATCGATCTTTTTGGTTTCCGTCACTTCGCCGGTCAGCGGCGAAACTTTGACGATCTCCTTGTCAGTGGAAACCAGCACCAATGAATCACCTGCAAGCACAGGGCCCGCCCAGGAAATGCGGCCCTTCTTCTTCTTTTCATTTTCGAAATGGCGCAGCTGCGTCAGCCAGACAATGCCGCCATCTTCGCGTGAAACGCAAACCAGCTCGCCTTCGACGGAAACAAGATAAATATAGTCTCCAGCAACCCAAGGCATTTGCAGGCTTGCAATTTCAGCTTCCCAGACAGCTTGCCCCGAGCGGATGTCGATCGCGGAAAACCGGCCGCCATGACTGACCACATAGACAAGACCGCGATCGATCACGGGACTGCCGGCAATGTCATTCAACGTTGCCAGTGACGTTAGGCGCGTCTGGCGGGCCAGCGTCATATCCCAAACCGCGCGGCCGTTTTCAGCAAGAAACGCAACCAATTCGCCTGAAGAAAACGGCGCAACCACGAGATCGCCTGCCGCTGCCGGGCTCGAAGACGACAGGAACCGCGCCTTTTCTTCAAATGACTGGAATGTCCACGCCTTTTCGCCGGTCACCTGATCGACAGCGATGAATTCATTGGTGTTGGTCGAAAGAAAAACCTTGCCGCGATAAGCGGTTGGCGGCGTGCGCGCAGGCGCATCTGTTTTCAATCGCCATTGCTCTTCGCCGGTCTGCGCATCAAGCGCAGCAACAAAGCCAAAACCGGAGGTGACGAAAATCCGCCCCTGCTCGAAAGCGACGCCGCCGCCAAAGCCGATCTCCGCAGCATCGGGACCGCGAAAAATTTCACGGAGACGAAAGCGCTCATCAATATCCGGCGCCAGTTCCGTCTTCCAAAGAACCTTACCCGTCTCTGCGTCATAAGACGTGACCGTCGCCGCGGCATCGAGCACGAATACATGACCGTCAACGACAATCGGCGGCGATGTCAGGCGCGCACGGCGCGGCGATGCATCACCGACATCAACGGACCAGAGTTTTTCGAGCGAAAGCGGCGCGCTGAGATGGTGGAGCGTGTGGTCGGCTTCGCCGCCCGGTTGTGTCCAGGACGCGTTCACATAAGAAGGCGGAATTTCAATCGTTACGCCGGCGTAGCGCGGGTCCACGCTCAGTTTTTGATCAAGCGCGAGAATGGAAATCCGGTCTTCTTCATCCGGTGCGTTCGGATCTTTTTTGTCCTTTGCGGCGAAAAGATTACTAACGGGATTGGATCCGCAAGCCACCACAAAGGAATACCCGACGACTAAAAGCAGCGCGCGCCAATTGACGACCGGCAAGGACGAGACCGAAACAGATTTCATGTTTTACTCTTCGTGATTGTGATCGTCGTGATCATCTTCAGCAGCTTCGTCTTCGGCAGGTGCGTCCGGGGCGGCCTCTTCAGCAGTTGGCGCTACGGGCGCCGACGCTTCACCGGCAGCTTCGTCGCCAGCCGTTTGGCTTTCACCGAGCGCGTTTAGCAGATCGTCGAGTTCTGTCTTGCCCGTGATATTGACGCCTGCTTTGCCCGCCACCGCGAGCGCGGAAAATTCTTCTGCGCGTTCACGCACGCCGTCCGGCGAAGCCAGATCGAGGCTCAGCTGAGAGAAAGTCGACGCCGCGCTCTCATAATCCTCCGCCTGCAGCGACGCGATGCCGAGAATTTCTTTGGCGTAATAGCTAAACGGTCCGCTTTCCTCAGCAAGGTTGCCGAGATCGTTCATCACAGCATCGCGTCCATCGGCAAGCGCCAGATAAGCGGCGCGCAATTGCGCAAGCTCGCGAATGCGTTTCGGCGAGTCACCGGCCGCAATCGAGCGATAAATTTCAAGCGCTTTAATGCGCTCACCGCCAGCCGCATAAGACGCTGCGCGGCGAAGCGCCGCCAGCGCGCCATAGCCGCCCTTTTCCGCCGCAACCGCCTCAAGCGCCGTACGGCCGGCTTCGGGATTTTCCGCGAGCAGTTCAACTGCGTTGCGGAATTCAAGCGCTTGGCGTTCGGCCGTTTGCGTCCGCATATGACCCCAAAATTGCCAGCCCGCCACGCCACCGACAATCAGCACGGCTGCGCCGGCTAATGCTATGCCGTTTTTCCGGAAAAATTCCCAAGTCTGATCTTCTTCAAGCGCCTGATCGACTTCTTTGAGTAATACGCTGTCTTCGTTCGCCACTGTGTCTCATCCTGCGGGCGCCGCAATCGGCGCGCTTCGCCGCTTCCGGCGCTAAATTCGGGGTCAGCGCTGAGGCTGAGCCGGGCCGGTTCTAACGGCCTTTGGAGCCGCGCGCAACGAGCAGGCGGGAAGGACAGACAATGGCGAGTACTGTGGCGAATTCAAGCCTCTAGGAGGATCAAGCGACGGCTCTAAGGGCGCTGCGCACCGCCTCAATCGTCGTATCGATTTCCGCCCGGCCCATGGTCAGGATCGGCGCGATCGCCAGATTGTCGCCATTGGCGCGAATGGCGACGTCCTTTTCATACGTCTTGAGGAACACCTCGCCGCCGCGGGCGCCGGGAACGCCGTCACGAACCGCGACCGTCACGCCAGCGGCCAGACCGATATTGCGGATGTCAATCACATGCGGCTCGCCTTTCAGGCTATGCACCGCTTCTTCGAAATAGACCGACAGCGCCGCCGCCTGCTGATTGACGCCTTCTTCGCGGAAGATTTCCTGAGTGGCGAGGCCCGCCGCAGCAGCGAGCGGATGGCCGGAATAGGTGTAACCGTGGAAGAATTCGACGCCGGTCGGCGTCGCGTCCATAAACGTGTCGTAGATCTGTTTGCGAATGACAGCCGCACCCATGGGGACGGCGCCATTATTGATACCCTTGGCGACGGTGACGATGTCGGGTTCAACGCCAAAGAGTGTCGATGCATTCGGCGCGCCCATACGGCCAAAGCCGGAAATGACCTCGTCGACAATGAGCAGGATGCCGTGTTTCTGAGTGACCTCGCGCAGGCGTTTCAGATATCCCTTTGGCGGTACAAAGACGCCGCCCGATCCGGCGAAGGGTTCGACCATCACCGCCGCAATCGTCGACGCATCATGCAGGGCGATAACGCCTTCAAGCTCGCTCATATAGCTTTCGACATCGCGCTCGGATTCGCCGCGCGTGAAGGCCTGTGTTTTCATGTCATATGGAAACGATAAATGATCAGAGCCCGGCAGCAGGGCGCCGAAAAATTTCCGGTTGTTGACCATGCCGCCGACGCTGATGCCGCCAAAGCCGACGCCGTGATAGCCATGCACCCGGCCAATGAGGCGCGTACGCGTCCCCTCGCCGCGGGCGCGATGGTAAGCAATTGCGATTTTTAGCGCCGTATCCGCCGCCTCGGACCCCGAATTGACAAAAAACACATGATCGAGGCCGCCGGGAAATTGTTCGGAGACCACATTGGCGAGTTCAAACACTTTCGGGTGGCCGAAATTGAACGCGTTGGAATAATCAAGCTCGTCAATCTGGGCCTTCATCGCCTCGCTGATTTTCGGATGGCGATGGCCGAGATTGCAGCACCAAAGACCAGAAAAAGAATCGAGAATCTTTCGCCCGTCGCTAGTGTGATAGTAAAATCCTTCGGCGCGTTCATTGATGCGCGGCGCCGCCTTGAACGCCTTGTTCGGTGTGAACGGCATCCAGTAAGATTGCAGCCAGTCATTGCGCCCGGTTTTGGTTTCTCTTGTCATCGTGTTGTTCCGCAGGTGAGTTAGCTCGACAGTTGCATCCAGATGGTTTTGAGTTCGGTGTATTTATCGAGGGCATGCAGCGAGCGGTCACGGCCAAAGCCCGATTGTTTAAATCCGCCAAACGGCGTGGTGATGTCGCTGCCGTCCCAGCAATTGACCCAGACATTGCCCGCTCGCAGCGTTCTCGCCGCGCGGTGCGCGGTATTCAGATCTTTTGTCCAGATGCCCGCCGCAAGGCCGTAAATTGTGTCATTGGCAATCATCATCGCCTGATCGAAATTGTCAAAGCCGATGGCCGAAATGACGGGGCCGAATATTTCTTCGCGGGCAATCGTCATCTTGTTTGTGACGCCGTCAAAAATGGTTGGCTGCACATAAAAGCCGCCGCTCTGCCCAAGCGCGCGCTCGCCGCCGCAAACCAGCGTCGCGCCTTCGCTGGCGCCTTTCTCAATATAACCGAGCACGGTGTTCATTTGCGTCTCATCGACCAGCGCGCCGAATTGCGTCGCCGGATCGAGCGGATCGCCGGGCGCAAGGCCTTTCGCCACCGCCGCCACTTTTTTCAGGAATTCCGCTTTAATGGAATTTTGAACCAGCAGCCGCGTGCCCGCCGTACAGACCTGTCCCTGATCGTAGAACACCGCCCATGCGGCGGCGTTGGCGGCGGCATCGAAGTCAGGGCAATCTTCCATAACGATTTGCGGACTTTTGCCGCCACATTCGAGCGCGACGCGTTTCAGGTTGCTTTGCGCCGCATACCCCATAATCAGCTTGCCGACGGCGGTCGAGCCGGTGAAGACAACACTGTCCACATCCATATGCAGCGCGAGCGCCTTGCCCGCCGCCGCACCGTCGCCCGGCACCACATTCAAGACGCCCTCCGGCAAGCCGGCCTCGGCGGCAAGCTCCGCCGCGCGCAGCATGGTGAGGCTCGCCTGTTCGGCGGGCTTCATGATGACAGAGTTTCCCGTAGCGAGCGCCGGTGCAAATTTCCAGGACGCCATCAGCAGCGGAAAATTCCACGGTGTCACTGCGCCGACAACGCCGACCGGCTCGCGCACGATCATGGAGACGGCGTTATGCGGCGCCGGACCAAGCTCGTCATTCACCTTGTCGATCGCTTCTGCGTAATACCGGATCGCCTGCACTACCAGGGGAATATCGACGCTTTTTGTGTGTGCGATGGGCTTGCCCATATCGAGCGTTTCAAGCAGCGCCAATTCATCTGCGTTGGCTTCGATCTTGTCGGCGAAATCGAGCAGGATTTTGCGTTTGTCGCGCGGGCCCATCTTGCGCCAATGGCCAGCCTCGAAACTTGTCCGGGCCGCGGCGACGGCGTCATCAATGTCGCGCGCATCGCCGGCGCTGATCCGGCCGATTTCACTGCCGTCTATGGGCGTGATGCAGGCAAGCGTTTCACCGCTGCGCGCGGGGCGAAAGCGGCCATTGATAAAGGTCTCCGAGCGCATGCTCACACGCCCGACCGCTTGCGCGACATTTTCTGAAAACATCATCTGCAACTCTCTATTCTATTAATCCGGCGGCGCGGCGATCAGCGTTCTCCGTCTGCCAGGACACCATGTTCATTTCGATGAAGAAGAATGCAACCAGCCAAAGGAACGCATCCCATGCATCCCAAGGCTCGCCCAACATAAACCAGTAGGCCGCGTCTACAAACAAGATCAGATACAGAAAAACTTTAAACGACTTATATGCTTTATAAAAACTTGTGCCAACCAGCTTTGACGATTTGAGATAAATCTCCAGTTCAAGAATGACGACAATCAAAACCCATACGCCCGCATTGAGCACATCGGTCCACACAAGCCGCTTCATATGGCTGAGCGTTTCGCCTGTCGCAAACATATTGGCGTCTCCGTTGAAAAAGGCGCCCGCCGCCAAAGCCTGACAATTGCTCGCATCCAGCAACGCGTAGTCATCAAGTCCGCTGGCGAATGACGCGCCCGTTGCGATCAGCCCGCACGGATCGGGACCAGCATAAGCTGCAAAGCCGAGCGGCAACCCGACCGAGGCCACATAGCCGTAAAACGAATAAAGAATGACTACCCAGCAGGTGAAGCTAATGGCGCTGATAACGCCGTCGAGCCAGCCCTTCATCTTTTCGTCCGGGATGACCCAGGTCTCAAGCTCGAGCAGGATCAGCAGCACCAGCCATGCCGCTGTATCGATGGCGTCAGTATAGGCGACAATAATGTCGCTGAGGCCGACGCCTTCTTCATAGGTGAAGGAACTGCCGCCGAAATTCTCAAGAAAGAAGTGCCCGGTGTTTACGGCCAGCAGGGCATAAATAAAGTACTTGAATGCCTGAAACAGCGTGCCGGTTTTAACGGTCATTGCGGGCCTGTAAATTTGCGCCGGCCATAACGACCGGCGCAAGGGTTGTCACTCGGAGAGTATACGCAACTGTTCAGCAGCGTCAGCCACCGAATTCGTAACTCATGATCACGCCGAAGGTGCGCGGGCGGCTCGGGCCGATAAAGTGCGCCGGGATTAGGGCGCCCGATTCTTCCGCGCCCGAGAAGTACACTTCATCGGTCGCGTTTTCGACATAGCCGATCACAGACCAGCCAGCATCGGCTTTGTAGCCAAGACGAAATGCAAGATCGTGATAGCCGGGATTGACCGCCTCGGCGAGATGCATCGCGCCGCCAAAGGTTTTTGTTTGCGCTGTAAATTCCGCCGACCCGTGCACCGCGCCCTGCCCCAACGGAATGTCCATTGTCAGGATGGCGGCGCCAGCCCATTTCGGCACCTGCGCCAGCGAGCTTCCTTCGCACGCATCGGTATCGTCGCAGATCGCCTGAACTTGATTGGCTTCAGTGCCGATATAGCCGCCGGAAACCAGAAGGCCGAAATATTCGCCAAGGTCGGCGTCGATTGAGCCTTCAAAGCCCCATCCTTTGACGTCGCCGATATTCTCAACGACGATACCGCCGCCGGCGCCGGTAACGGTCTGCTGAAGATCCTTATAGGTGTAGTAGTAGACGTTAGCGTCAACGCGCGCAAAACCGCCGAGATTGCCTTTCATGCCGACTTCGTAGGACCACGCCTTCTCTGGATCGAATGGGTCGGGCGATGCGTCAGCGTTAGTCAGATTGAGACAGTCGGTGCTGAAAGGTCCGCAATAGGTGATGTTGTCGGGCAGGATCGAGAAACTGCCGAAACCGCCAGCCTTGAAGCCCCGCGTCGCACTGGCGAATATCATCCAGTCGTCAGTGGGGTGATAGCGCGCGATGAAGCGCGGGGTGAACGCGTCCCAGCTTTGTTTGGCTTGAATGAATTCTGACGAGGTAAAGCCAAGGCCGAAATACGGGCCGAGCTGACTGGTCACCGGCAGACCCATAATGCCAAAGTCTTTCGTGTCTTTGGAATAGCGGACACCCACGCCGACATCGAACTGGTCCGAAATTTTCCAAGTCGCGTCTACATAAGCGCCCCAGCCGTGATACCGGCCACGCACCGCATTGCTTTCGATCAGCCCATTCGGATCGGCGGTAAACGCATAGTAGTAGTATGCAAAATAATCCGAGCACGAATTGAAGCCGTAATAACTAAGATAATACTGGCACATCACTTCTTCCGACGCGCCCTGAGTAAAGAGCACGTCGATTTCTTCGTTATAGTAAGAAGCGCCTGCATACCATGAGAGCGGGCCATCCGTGTCGGAGACCACTCGCACTTCCTGTTCGAAATAACGGCCTTCCTGGTCTTGCTGGTAATCATTGATGCGCAAAGGCGTGCCGTCGAAATCTTCCGAATAGAAGTACTCATGATCCTTGTAACCGGTCAGCGAGGTCAGCGTCGCGCCGCCCAGATCAAAGTCGAGTTGCAGCCCAAGGCTCCAGATTTTTGCATCATCGGCTTCGCCAAGGGTTTGGTCGCTGTCGATGTCGCGGCCGCTGCCGCCCAGCGACACACCGAAAATATCGACCAGCGTATCCCATTGATCGCCCATTTCCGTGGCGCGATAGAGAGAGCCTGTCTGTTTGCGGTTTTCATATTCGGCGGTAAACAGCGCCTCAAACTTGTCATTGCTGTAGAGCGCGGAAAAACGGCCCGCGTATTTCTCTGGCTCGATCTGCGGCTCAATGCCCGGCCGCGCTACGTTATTGACATAGCCATCTTCATGGCCGCCATAGACAGCAAAGCGGACCGCGAAATTATCCGACACTGGGATGTTCAGCGCACCCTCGCCGAACAACCGGCTGCGCTCGGCGACATCCAACTCAACGTAACCGCTTGTCTCGCCGATTCTCGGCTTGGCAGTTTGAACCGAGATGGCGCCGCCAATCGCATTACGACCGAACAGGAACCCTTGCGGGCCGCGCAGCACTTCGGCGTGGTCAATATCAAACAAGGACGACACAGCGGCGCCGTTCCGGCTCTGGTATAGCCCGTTCTTGAACAGCGGAATTGATGGATCGCCACCGACACCGAAATCATTCGTGCGAATCCCTCTCACATTGATGAAGTCGATGAAGCTGTCAAAGGAGTTGCCCGATACGCCCGGAGTGAATTTCACCAGATCTTTCACATCGTCGAGATTGGTCTCGCGAACGAATTCGCCGGAATATGCCGAGATGGCGAGCGGCACCTCCTGAATCGATTCCTGGCGTTTGGTGGCGCTGACGATGATCTCGTCAGCAGCCAACGCCGCAGTCGAGGCGAACATCGCCATCGCCGAACAGCCGGTTAACAAAAAACCCTTGTGAATATTCACATTTGAAAGGCTGGAGCGTTTCATCTTTGGACCCCTCCTGAGAGCGCCGAAAAGGCGCAAGAAACCGCATACGCGCAAAAAAGAAGCTCGTCGCAAATTCGTAACAAGAAAGGCGCGCACGAACAATAAAAGAACCGGTTTCGCGATCCCATCAGCCCGATATTTTACTGCGGCGCGGCGAAAATGCCACGCCGGGCAAATTCGGAACTCTAAATTTTATCTTATATTTCAATGCATTATGGTTTTCGAGCCGGGCCGCCATCGCCCGCCTGAATTTAGGCATTCTGTCAGATTATGTGATCACATTTTGCTGTCTGGCGAATCACCCATCCCGTCCAGTTCCGCCCGCATGGGGGCCAGCATCGCCTCATAACGGCGCCAGCGGCCAACCGATCGGGTGTGCGGTTTTTCGCGAACCTGAATGGCGCTGGCTGTCGATACTGGGCTTTTCTGTTCGTGGAAGTCGAGGCAGCGATCCTCCCAGGGCAATTCCAGAAATTCAATCAAGCGCCGCGCATTGGGCTCAAGGCTGGCGACCGTGTCTTCATAAGAAACGTCGAGGAACCGGCCCGGGAACAATTCCCGCCAATGCTTCATCAACGCCAGATAACGCAGGTGATGACGCGCCATCTCCTTCTGATCGTAGGAATGATAGTAGGCCTCAGCGAAGAGCTGCTTATAGCTGGCGAAGCAGGAATCCATCGGATCGCGCGTTAAGTGAACAATCTTTGCATTTGGCAAGGCGGCGAGAATGAGCGGGATGTGAAAATAATTTCCCGGCAGTTTGTCGACGAATCGCGGCGCGCCTTTGCGCATCGGCGCCGAGGCGCGCAAATACTCCTTGCCTAACGCCGCCGCATCAATATGCGCCGAGGCGGCGATCGCCTCCGGCGCCCATCGATCAGTGAAATCGCCCTTTGTCAGCCTGCGCACGGAAAGACCAAACTGTTGCAACTCGCCCGCTGATTCCGCCATGGAATGGCTGGTGATGATGCGCTCAATCAGCGTTGTGCCCGTGCGCGGTTGCCCGACGACAAAAATCGGCGACGCGTCGTCATAACCGGCGCGGCTTGCCGCCGCCCATTCGGTCGTGAAGGTGTTTTCCAGCGCCGCAAACCGCGCTGCATCGGCTGCTTCTTCATAGACAACCGTCATGCGTTTGGCCTTGGCCCCCAGTTCAAACGCATCGAAGGCCTGTTCCCAAGCTTCGCAGTCTTCAAATTCCTTACCGGCGGCATAGGCCAGAAAGGCGCGCGAATGGTCGTCTTTTGCATTGGCGGCTTTTTCCATGAGCTGCTCAGGGCGCATCATGTCCGTCGACTTTTTCAGCGACGACAAAAGCCACTCTGCCTGTGCGAGGTCATTATGTTCGCTGAGGGCTACTGTGAGCGTTGTTTCCGCTTCTACGGTTTGGCCGAGAAAAATTTGCGCACTGGCGAGATTGACCTGATAGGCTGGACGATCCGGGGCGAGCTTGGCCGCGCGCGCATACCATTGCAGCGCCAATTCCTGATTGCCCAAGAGCGAAGCGGTGACGCCAATCAGATCCGCTGTGGCGGCGTCCTCTGGCTTCGCGGCGAGCGCCTTTTCCAGCGCCTGCTCCGCGCGTGCGGGCTGACCCATGCGAATGAAAATCCGGGCGAGCTGCGCCCAGCCGGCGCCGTGGCCCGGCGATAATTTGACCACAGAACCGAAGGCGCTCGCGGCCGTCCGCATATCCTGCATGTCGAGCGCCACAAGACCGACGAGGAAATGCGCCTCCGGATGGCTGCGGTCGATCGCCATTGCGCGCTGACAAAATGCGGCGGCTTTTTTTGCGTCGCCCGCATTCAGCGCGGCAAATCCGTCACGCAGGGCGGCGGCGATCGCGGCTTGATTCGACATCTTCCAACCAGTTCCGGCTGCGCCCCATGAAATAAGGCTCCAGCCACTTGTGATCACATCCATCTGCGATCATCATAGGCGCCATGATGCAGAATTCGCGGGGCGATGAAAGCCTCGTTTACGGGGCCGCACAATGAACCAATGTAAACACCTTCGCCTGCTCGCCGTCGCGTTGTTGGTGCTCGCCGCCGCCTGTAGCGCGAAGGATAAAGAACCCACGAGCACAGGCCTGGTTTCCGCCGAAAAGATATTCACCAATGGACGGGTTTATACGGCGAATGACGAGCGCGCGTTTGCGGAAGCTTTCGCAGTGAATGGCGATGAGGTGATCGCCGTCGGAACCGCAGACGATCTTTCAGCATTCAAGAGTCCCGAGACCGAAACCATCGATCTTGGCGGGCGCCTCGTGCTCCCCGGCCTGCACGACGCCCACCTTCACCCGATCAGCGCCATGCCGGTGCCGGTCTGCAGTCTTGAAAACGAACCTTCAACGCTGGAAGAAATCGCCGCCTATGCAAGCGAATGCACGGCGCAGGACGGCATGGCCAGCGGCGAGTGGCTTCCGGTTCTCTTATGGAATTTCGCCGCGGGCAATCAGCCCGGCGAGAAATTTCAGACTATCCGGCAGGCGCTTGATGCAGTCTCCACAACACAACCTGTCATTTTGCGGGGCAGCGACGGACATCACTTCGCCGTCAATTCCGTCGCCCTCGCCCGCGCTAAAAATGCCGCCGGCGAGACCGTCGGCTTTTCCGCCGCAACGCTTGCCACCGACTTCGCCGACCTTGCGCCTTATGTCGGCGTAGACGAAACCGGCGAGCCAAACGGCAAGATGACTGAAGATTATGCGCTTGCTGCGATTGGCGCGACAGGTTTGCTCGACGAAGGCATCGACAAGGCGCGCGCGGCGCCGGAATTGATGATGGATGTCACCTTACCACGCGGCATCACATCTTTTCTGGACGCCGCCGCCGATCCCGATACACTCGATATCTATGATGCGCTGCGCGCCAAAGACGGGTTTCACGCACGCGCGCATTTGGCGCTGTATTTTGATCCGGGCGAATTCACTGACGATGCTGGAAAGGTTGATTACGCATCGCTGCTTGGCAAAGCGATGGCTATCCGTTCAAAATACGCCAGCGATCCGCTGATCAAAGCGGATTTTCTCAAACTCTTCGCCGATGGGGTGCTTGAAGGCGATCCCCTCGCCGATCCGCCGACATTGCCGAATGCAGCCCTGTCAAGGAATTATCTGCAACCGATTTATCAGTGGGATGACGCGACGCAGTGGGTGCGTGTCGCCGGTTATGTCGACACCGCAAGCGCCCTATGCGTGGCGGCTCGCGCGCAAATCGATGCGGGAGAAACGCCAGAGGCGAACGCCTTTAAAGCCGCACACGGATTTCACCCGCTACAGTGTCTTGAGGCGAATGGCGTGTTGCAACACCCCGAGCAGATCATCATGGATTATGTGCGTGAAGGCGATGCAGCGGGGTTTACTTTCCATATTCACGCGATCGGCGATCGCAGCGTCGAGACAGCGATCAACGCGATAGAGGCGGCGCGCGCGGCAAATGGAGGCGCGAACAAACATATTATTACACACCTTCAGCTTGTCCGACCGGAAGACCGCGCTCGTTTTGAAGCCAACGACATCTACGCCTCGTTCACTTTCGCCTGGGCGACCCGCGACACGCAATACGACACCACTATCATTCCGTTTGTCGACCGCGCCGCAGATGACGGAAACATCTACGATCCTGATGGTTACTACACGAAGAATGCCTATCCGGCGGAATCGATCCGCAAGGCGGGCGGCGTGATCATCGCCGGCTCCGACGCGCCAGTGGACACCAAAGACCCGCGCCCTTTCGTCAACATTGAAGGCGCCGTGACGCGTTCGATTTTCGGCTTGCCGCCGCTCAATGCAGGAGAGGCGCTGTCAATCTATGACGCCGTGGACGCCTATACGATCAGCGCCGCGCGCGCGCTGAAACAGGCCGGCATTGCGGGCTCGCTGGAGCCTGGCAAGAAGGCCGATTTCATCATACTCGACCGCGATATTTTTGATTTGGCCGAGACCGGAAAAGGTGAAGACATCAGCGAAACGAAAGTGCTGGAGACCTGGTTCGGCGGCAAGAAGGTTTATTCGAGAAGCAACTAGGACAGGTCCGCCCGGGCGATGTTCGTCATGCCTTCCTTGATGTCGTCGCGGATCGCCGCCTCAAGTTTGACGGCATTCCCGGCGCGAATGGCGCGCACGGCTTCTTGATGCTGGTCGACAAGAGATGATGTCCCGACGCGGCCAATGACCACCCGCATGAAAGGGCCGGTCTGTAGCCAAAGGCTTTCCACCAGTCCCAAATAGACCGGCGCATTCGCAGCTTCGTAGAGTTTGAAATGAAACTCGCTGTTGAATTTTGCGTAGTCCGCACTGTCGCCACGTTTGATCGCTTCATCGAGCAACGCATCAATCCGCACTAATTCCGCTGCAAGTTTTTCCCGCGCGGCGCCTTTTCCTTTCAGCGCGCGAACCGCCAGCGCCGGCTCCAGCGCCAATCGTGCTTCGCATAATTCATCGAGCTTGCTTTTGCTCATGCGCGCGATTGTCACGCGCCGCGTCGGGGTGAATTCAAGCGCGCCCAGCGCCGCCAGTTGACGGATCGCCTCGCGCGCCGGCATGGCGCTTACGCCGAACTCCGCCGCCAGACTGCGCACGGAAAGCGACCGGCCGGGTTCAAATTGTCCGGAAATGATGGCGTGCCGAAGCCTTTGATAGACTTCCTCGTGGACCGCGACAGGACGGGTCGTTCGCGCCTTTTTCTGAATGGCGGGGGCCGTCATCAGCATCGCCTTCGCTAAAGTCATCGCCGCCTCCCCGATCCTGACTCTTAGAGCGTGATCGCGCTTTGTGAGGCGACAATAAGGTCTTTGGGCTCAAAATAAAGGGGCCGTAGCTCCCTAAACCGCAAAGTTTCCTGATGATTAGGGGGCCTTGCGGAAGCGATCTGAGCGTCGTAAATGTGATCACATTCTTGCAGCTTGCGCCGGGTTTGGCTTCCACTAGGCTGAAACCCGGAGAAGGCTCGCCAGTAAGGCGGTGAAATCCGAGCCGCCAAATTGTGCTATGTGGCGGGGCGGCGGGCGCGACGGAAAACAAAAAAACAGGCGTTTGCGCGCCGACCCAATCCGGGCCCGGCGCGGCGCTCAAGGTGATTTATGGAACTGGACGAATTGAAGGAATGGATGCGAGAACGGCGCATCGGCGATGTCTCTTGCCTGACGCCCGACATGGGCGGCGCAGCGCGCGGCAAGAACATGACGCCGGGACTGTTCCTTTCCAGCGTGGAGAACAAGTCTCTGCGCATTCCCGAAGCGACCTACACCATCAGCGTGCATGGCGACATTGTCTTTAACGACCATGTCAAAGGCACCGAGCATGACCTTGTCTTGTCGCCGGATCTATCGACTATTCACTTGGCGCCCTGGAACACAGACGCAACCGCCGCCGTCATTTGCGACGCTTATACGGATCAAGGCGCGCCGTTCAATCTGGCGCCGCGCCAGGTGCTGCGCAATGTCATCGACCTCTATCGCAAAAAGGGCTGGACGCCGATTGTCGGGCCGGAAGTCGAGTTCTATCTGATCGCCCGCTTTACCGACGTGGTTCTTGAGCCGCGCGCGCCCGATGGCGCGTCGGGGCTGCGTGAATTCGGCCAGCATGTTTACAGCCTCGATGCGATCGACGAGTTCGACAAGCTTTTTGAAGAACTCTACCAATTCTGCGACGCGCAGAATGTCGATCTTGAAACGCTGATCCACGAAGACGGTCCTTGTCAGTTTGAAGTCAACATCAGGCATGGCGACGCGATGAAAGTCGCGGACCAATTGTTCCTGTTCAAACGTCTCGCCCGGCAAGTGGCCAAACGTCACGGCATGTTTGTGACCTTTATGGCCAAGCCTTACGCCGATGAAAGCGGGTCATCCATTCATTTGCACCAGAGCGTGGTGGACGCGAAAACATCGAAGAATATTTTCGCAACGCCGGACGGCGAAGACACCGATCTGTTCCGCCATTTTATCGGCGGATTGCAGGCGCACCTTCCCGCCGCCATGCCCCTGCTCGCACCCTACACAAACTCCTATAACCGCTTTGAAGCGTTTATGAGCGCACCGACCAACACGCATTGGGGCCGGGAAAACCGGACGGTCGGATTGCGCGTGCCCGCCAGCGGGCCCGACGCGCGGCGCGTTGAAAACCGCATATCCGGGGCTGACATCAATCCTTACCTCGCCATATCCGCATCGCTCGTCTGCGGTTATATCGGCATGGCCGAAAAGATTGAACCGCGCGCGGAATATGTGGGCGAAGGCTACGAAGACCGCGAACGCCCGCTCCCTTCGACGCTCACTGAAAGCGTCGAAACATTCTCCAACTCGGCGGCGCTGAAAAAATATCTCGGCGAAGGTTTTGTTGAAACCTACGCTGCGCTGAAACGCGCCGAATATGAACACCGTTCCAGCGTCCTCAGCCCGTGGGACGTTCGCTTTCTTATGGTCAATGTTTAATGACAATCAGCAATCTCAATCTCAAAGCGTTAGATAACGCTCACCACCTTCATCCCTTCACAACGCATCATGAGTTGCGGGAAAAGGGTCCGCGCGTCATCACCCGCGCAGAAGGCGTCTATATTTATGACGAAGACGGGAATAAGATTCTCGACGGTATGGCGGGCTTGTGGTGCGTTCAGCTTGGTTATGGCAGGCAGGAGCTGGTTGACGCCGCCGCGGAGGCGATGAAGACGCTCAGCTATTACAACCTGTTTTTTCAAACGACGACGCCATACGCGGCGAAGCTTGCCGATCTTATCGCCCAAAAAACGCCGGAAGGTCTCGACCAGGTTTTCTTTGGGTGTTCGGGATCGGAAGCCGTCGACAGCGCCATCAAATTGATCTGGTATTACTGGAACCTTCAGGGCAAACCGGAAAAGAAGGCAATCATCGCCCGCGAGCGCGCCTACCATGGTTCAACCATCGCGGCGGCGAGCCTTTCCGGCCTGCCCTTCATGCAAGGCATTTTCGACTTGCCATTGCCGCGCTTTCACCATGTTGCGCCGGCTCCGCATTATTATGGCTATGCCGAGAACGGGGAGAGCGAACGCGACTTCGCCCTGCGCTGCGCCAGAGCAGTGGAAGACAAAATTCTTGAGCTCGGTCCCGAAAACGTCGCGGCCTTTGCTGGCGAGCCGGTCATGGGCGCCGGCGGTTTGATGCTGCCGCCGGATGGGTATTGGCAGGAGATCGAACGGATCTGCCGTAAATACGATATTCTTCTGTGGTCGGATGAAGTCATTTGCGGTTTCGGCCGGACTGGCGAATGGTTCGGCTGCCAGACGTATGAGTTCACGCCCGATATCATGACCATGGCGAAGGGAATTTCGAGTGGTTACCAGCCGCTCTCTGCGGTGGTGATGAACAATCGCATGGCCGATCCGATCATCAACGCCGATTCCGAGATGGCGCATGGCTTTACCTATTCCGGGCACCCGGTCGCGGCGGCTGTCGCCATTCGTAATATCGAGCTGATCGAAGAACTCGATCTCGCAGGCAAAGCCGGCCGCAAGACGGCGGCTTATTTTCAGGAAAAGCTCACAACACTCAACGATCACCCGCTGGTAGGTCAAACGCGCGGCGTCGGTCTTTTGGGCGCGCTCGAGCTTGTCAAAAACAAACAGACACGCGAGCGGTATCAACCGGACGGCCGCGCTGGCACGGTCTGCCGGAATCATTGCTTTGAAACAGGCGTTGTCATGCGCGCCGTCGGCGACACCATGTTCTTGTGCCCGCCTCTGGTCATCACCGAAGCGGAAATCGACGAATTGATGGCGCTGGTGCGCACGAGCCTCGACAAGACCGCTGCCGAGTTGGGTTGAACGCGCAATATGACGGACCAAATCAGACCCGCTGATCTCGACAGTCTACGCAAAAACGCAAAAGCGTTGATGGACGCTTCGCCGGACCTTAAATTCGTCGATGCATTTTTCACCGACCTCAACGGTGTGTTGCGCGGCAAACGGTTGCCTGCCGATGCTGCTATGAAGCTTTTCAAAAACGGGCTTCGTTTGCCCCGTTCGCTGGTCGGCGTCGACATCTGGGGCAATGACGTCATGGATAACGGTCTCGTCATGGAGACCGGCGACGTTGACGGTATTTGTTATCCGGTCGGCGCCGGAATGCTCCCCTCGCCTTGGGCGGCGGAATCGACTGCACAAATCATGATGATGATGGGCGACGAAGATGGCGGCGCGTTTCTCGCCGATCCGCGGCAATTGCTCAATGAAATGAAAAACCGGCTTGCGGCGATGGACTTGCATCCGGTCGCGGCGATGGAGCTCGAATTTTACCTGCTCTCCCGCGATACAAACGAACTTGGCATTCCTTTAACGCCCGCACTCGGCGCGACTGGCCGGCGCATCGACGATGCGCGCATGTACGCGATGAACGAACTCGACGCCTATAGCCCATTCTTCAATGACCTTTATTCAGCTTGCGAGCGCCAGGGGATTCCGCTTGGCGCAGCGATTGTTGAAGGCGGCGCGGGACAGTTTGAAGTCAATCTGATGCATCAGCCCGACGTGCTGCAAGCGGCCGACCAGGCGGTGCTTTTCCGCCGCGCCGTGAAATGCGTGGCTGACAGTCACAATATGATCGCAACGTTTATGGCGAAACCTTTCGGCGATCGCGCCGGCAATGGATTGCACGTTCACATGAGCATGTTGAACAGCAAGAGCGAAAACGTTTTTTCCAGTGATGACGACAAGGGCTCGGAAACACTGCATCAAGCCGTTGCGGGTCTGCTTGCTGCGGCGCCTGAAGCGATGATCTTTCTTGCGCCGCATTTAAACTCCATGCGCCGCTTTCAGGACGGCAGCCACGCCCCGACATGTCTTGCCTGGGGGTATGAAAATCGCACCGCGTCAATCCGCATTCCCAACGATTCAAACGCTAATCGCCGGTTTGAATTCCGCATCGCCGGCGCAGACGCAAACCCTTATCTCGTGATGGCCGCACTGCTCGGCGGCATACTGCACGGGGTGCAAAATAAAATGACGCCGCCGCCCGCCACTGAAGGCAACGCCTATGAATCTGGCGCCGCGAAAGTACCGACATCGTGGCGCGAGGCCCTCGCCGCCTTTGCCGACGGGAAAATTCTCGCGCCGATGTATGGAGAGCTGTTCACCCGCGTCTTCTGCGCGCTCAAACAACAGGAAATCCGCACCGCCAGCACGCGCGTGACCGATTTTGAATATGATTCCTACCTGCAAGCGTTTTAACGGCATATCAAATGAACAATCGTGAAACGCATATTGCGTCTTATTACGCCGCCAGCGCGCATCCGGCGCCAGAACGCGAAAGCCTTAAGGACGACATTGACGTTGACGTAGCGATTGTCGGTGGCGGCTTTACCGGCGTTGCATCCGCTTTGTCACTCGCCGAGCGCGGATTCTCCGTCGCCCTGCTCGAAGCCAACCGCATTGGCTGGGGCGCGTCAGGCCGCAATGGCGGACAAGTCTTGGCCGGCTGGTCGGGCGAAGGCGAATTGGTCAAACAGATTGGCGACCGGGCGGAGGAATTTCTCTGGCGCACGCGCTATCTCGGTAATGACATTGTCGAAGCCCGCATCCAGAAATACGACATAAAATGCGATTACACGCGCGGCGCGGCGACGGTCGCCCTTAACGCGCGCCAGATGCGTGCGCTCGAATCCGAATATGCCGAATGCGCCGCCCACGGGCATGGCGACATCATGGAGCTGATTGACGCCGCCGGGGTGCGCAAACACGCAGCAACAGACCACTATATTGGCGGATTGATCGACCGGCGCGGCGCCCACTGCCATCCACTGAACCTTTGCATTGGAGAAGCAGCGGCGGCGGAACGCGCGGGCGTAAAAATCTTTGAAGGAACATTGGTCGAAGAAATCGAACATGCGCCGTCGCCAGTGATCAAAACCGCGACTGGACGCGTGAAAGCAAAGCACGCGATCCTCGCCGGCAACGCCTACCACAAACTTGAGAAGCAAAAGCTCGACGGCTACATGCTGCCTGCGAAGACCTATGTCATTGCAACGGAGTCTTTGGGCGACGAGCTTGCGAAAGAACTTCTGCCCGACAACCTGGCGATCTGCGATTCGAACTGGGTGCTCGATTATTTTCGCCTCACTGGCGACAACAGGTTGTTGTTTGGGGGGCGCTGTACCTATTCCAATCGCGATATTGATGACATTGAAGGCTCGCTCGCGCCGCGCATGCGCAAGATTTTTCCGCAACTCGCCAACACCAAGGTTGAGTTCAGCTGGGGCGGCGTCATTGGCATCCCGCTCAATCGCGTGCCGCTGATCGGCAAAGTCAGCAACAATGTTTATTACGCTCAAGGCTACGCCGGGCACGGCGTCAATTGCGGACACATTGTCGGCGAGATGTTCGCCGAAGCCATCAAAGGAAAAGAAAACGGCCTCGACTTTTTTGAAGAGGTTCGCCATTTCCGCATTCCCGCCGCTGACCATGTGGGCGGACCGATGCTGGCTCTGGGCATGACGTATTTTCGGATGCTCGACGCGCTGGGAATCTAGACTGCTGGCTTTGGGATATCACGCCGTAGTCCAGCGACGCCGATCAGCACTTCACCTAACACCAATGCTCCAAGCACGCCGACAATCGTCTCCCATTGAAAGCCATCGCCCGGCACATAAAACAACAGTGCGATGGCGCCAAACAAACCTGCCAAGCACAACACAGTCAACAGACCCGCAAACGGCGCCTTGAATGGACGCTCCCGCGCCGGATCAATTTTGCGCATGCGCTGGAACGCCAGCACCATGCCGACATACGGCGCCAGAAAGATAACCGCGCTGAACGCGAACAACGCCCAGAACAAGTCTTCATTCGACGTCGCAATGCGGCCATAGACAAGCAGCATCAAGGTGCAGACTACGCCCATAGAGATCGCAGAGCCAACCGGCGCGCCGTGGGTTTTGTTGAGGATGCCGAAGAACCCCGGCAGCTGGCCTTCCGCCGCTGCTTGGGCCGATGCGCGGTTGCACCCCAATGCCCAGGTAACGCCGCTGGAAAAAAAAGTGTAGAGCGTCGCCAGACCGAGCAGCATGACTATCGCCTGGCCCAAGGGTTCGGTGCCGAACAACAGGTGAAACACATCAATCAGTCCCTCAACCAGATTGATGTCGCCCGACGGCAGCACGGCAAGCACGCCAATCGTGCCCAGAATGTAGAGCGCAATAATGACGAGGCCAGAAAGCAAAATTGAGGTGGGAATGTCGCGTTTCGGGTTTGAGACTTCGGCCCCGCCTGCGCTTACCAGCTCAAAACCCAGCATGCCGTAAATGATCGCCGGGAGGTAACGCAAGCTATCCGACCATTTCGGAGCTAGGTCTTGAGCCGGAAAGGTGTTGGCGAAACCGTGCGTCAGGCCATAGCCTATCCCACCAAAGATGATCGTGCCGAACACAACCATCTTGAACATCGCGCCCGTATTCGGCACCCACTTGCCAGCTTCCAGCGCGACGCAATTGACGATCACCGCCAACCAGACCAGGGCGATGCTGATCCCGATTTGTCCGGCGAGAGAAATCTCAACCCCGAACAGGCGAACAGCGAAACCGGAGAACAGCACAAAAATCGACGGCACCCACACGGCGGTGTTGATCCAATAGGCCCAGGCTGCGCGCGCCGCCCATTTCGGACCGAACGCCGTGCGGACCCAGGCGTATATGCCGCCCTGCTCCGGATAGGTTGTCCCCAACTCCGCCGTGATCAGGCCAATGGGCAGCGCAAAGGTGAGCGCCAGCAATGCCCACCAGGTGACGCTCGAAACGCCAATCGAAGAAGTCGCCGCCAATGTATCGAGCAGAACAATCGCTGATACAGTGAAGAGAGTCAGGTCGGCCAGACCGAGCGTCTTCTTATAGTGCGGCTCTGACATGGATGATTGCCCCGTCGTGAAATGTGTTTCCCTTTCGCGAGCCTATGCCAAGCCTTTGCCGCCGTCCACGACTATCCGTATGATGAAAAGGCCCCTTCCTTTTCAGGAAGAGGCCTTCAAGTCGTCGCCGTTTAGAGAAAATTATTCTGCGGCGGCCCGCTGTTCATCGCGAAGCGCGCGGAACTCGTTGCCGTCATACCAGTTCGGCCAGATATCCGTATACGCCATATCTGCGCCAACTTCTTCGAGAATGGAAAGTCCTTTCAACATGCCGGACATCTCCCAGTCATCGGAATATTCATCCGAAGGCTTGTGGTAACGGTTCGCCGTATAGTCTTCGCCGAAAGCGCGGCCAGCCTCTTCACCGCCATCGACAAAATCAATTCCTGCGTCAGCGTAGAGCATCGGCACGCCTTTTTTGGCGAGCGAGATATGGTCGGAACGGTAGAAGTAGCCTTTTTCCGGCTCTGCGTCGGGCCGCAGATACATGCCGCGCTTATCCGCCGCCGTTTTCAGCAGATCTTCAAGTTCTGACGCGCCATAACCGACAACGATCAAATCCTTCGCTGGGGGTGCAGGCTGCATGGCGTCGATATTGATGCCACCGACAATCTGCGCGAACGGCACAATCGGAGACTCGCCAAGATAGGCAGAGCCGAGCAACCCTGACTCTTCTGCTGTCACCGCGACAAACAGGATGGAGCGCTTTGGCTTTTCTTCCGACGCCATGAAGGATTCTGCAATGGAGAGAATGCCCGCTGTTCCCGTGGCGTTATCCACCGCGCCGTTCCAGATATTGTCGCCATCGGCGTCAGGAATGCCGACGCCGTTGTGATCCCAATGCCCCATAAACAGAACATATTCGTCCGGATGTTCCGTTCCTGGAAGAATGCCGGCCACATTCGCCGAATTGCTGCGGCGGATGGTGTTTTTCAAGACCGCTGAGGCGGTGAGACCCGTCATGGGCTGGGCTGTAAAGCCGCGTTCATGCGCCGATGCGGTGACGGCGTCAAAATCCATATTGGCCTGCGAGAAAAGATTGCGTGCAACGTCTTCTTGAATCCACCCTTCCAGCGCGGTTCGTCCTGCGCCGCCATCGGGCCGTTCAAGGTCAAGCTGCGCGCCGCTCCAGCTGCCTTCGACCACGCCCCAGCCATAAGCCGCCGGCGCGGTTTGGTGGATTATGAGCGCCGCCGCCGCGCCCTGACGCGCCGCCTCTTCATATTTGTAAGTCCAGCGGCCGTAATAAGTCATTGAGCGGCCGTTGAAGAGCTCCGGGTCTTCCGTGGCGTAGCCCGGATCGTTGACCAGAATGACGACTGTTTTTCCCGTGACATCGACGCCCGCATAATCGTCCCAGCCATATTCCGGCGCGACGACGCCATAGCCGACAAACACCATATCGCTATTGTCGAAGGCGACATCTTCCTGAACGCGCTTGGTCCAGTAGACCGCTTGCGAGCCAAGCGCCAAAGTTTCACCATTAATGGAAAGATGAGACGCGGCGGGATCGACCGTCAGTTCGACAAGCGGCACCGGTTGTTCATAAGAACCGCCATTGCCCGGCTCGAGACCGATTTCTTTCATCTGGTCGATCAGATATTCGCGTGTTTTGGCGC
Source organism: Hyphococcus sp. (assembly GCA_021604585.1). GTDB lineage: Bacteria > Pseudomonadota > Alphaproteobacteria > Caulobacterales > Parvularculaceae > Hyphococcus. The sequence goes on along the minus strand of BQJG01000002.1, from coordinate 109,684 downwards.
CGCCCGGCGTTGCCGGCGCACGGCCTTCAAACGCGTCGGAAGCCAGTGTCGCGATGCGCTCACGCAGTTTCGCTTCGTCGATCGGTGCTAGCTTTACCTCACCGCTCTGTTCGGTAGCCGCTGGCTCACTGGCGCTGGAGGCCGGCGCCTTATCGGCCTGCCCGCAAGCCGCGAGCGCCAAAAGTGAGATCGCCGCAACAGCGGCTGGAAGTCTGAAAATCATGAATTTTACCCTCTGAAAGTGAATCAGTGGGCAGGACTTTGCGCTTCTGCACCCGTCTCGTCAAACGCCTGCAAATGACTGTAATTTGGGTGGAAAATTGTGCAGCTTAATAGTCAATCGACTTCACCCGCAAGGCGCGGACGCCATCGCGGTTGCCGAGCGATCCGGTCATTTTTAGGCCGGAAGCGCATTTCGCGTCTGGCAGCACCGAAACATCGTCAATGCTCGCCGATGTCAGATCGATCACCTGGCCCGGCTGCAACCCCATCAACATGCCAAGCGTGATTTCCTGCTCGGCAAGATCAGCGCGCAATGTTGTTGGCGACATCGCCGCCAACTTACGAAGATCGCGTTTCCATTTTATCTCTGCCGCCGGAACTGCTTTTTCGTAATACTCTCGCATGGCGAGCGTAATTCGCTCCGCTGCGTAAATGGTGACAGAGCCAAGCACTTCCGATTCAAGCGTCTGGATTGAAAACGTTGCGCCAACGATGCGCTGTTTATCGTCCGTGAAATCAAACCGGCGCGGTTCGTCACCGCTGGCGATTAGTTCGGCGGCGCCCTTGATGACGCCACTATTATCCGCTTTTGCAAAAATCATTTCCGCCGACCGCACCGCAAGACGCTTTGCGAGGCGCCGGTCAATCGGACTCACCGTTTCGGGCAGAGGATCGGGGAGATCGCGCGAGCCCGCAAGCGACCATCCGGCCGCGCGCATCGACGTTTCCACGTCAAGTACAATAATGAAGTCTTTATCGGCGCCAATCCGGAACTGATAAATGCCCGCTTTGCAGGCGTGCGGCGCCAGCGCCTCATCAAGACGTGCAAAATGCGGCGCTTGCGTTTCACCGAGTTGACACTTTTCGCCGTAATACTCGCCAAAGGCGCCGGCCGCTTCCTTTCCCATACGTGCGGAAAGATCGGCAATAAGATGCAACGGTCCCGGATCGCGACCCGATGCCGCCATTTTTCGTTTCAGGATATTGGAATTTTCATCGCCCATCGGCGCCCGGCCCCAAACTCGTTTTCACAATCGAATTCCTTATCAATCATGAATAGCTATAAATTGCGTAAACACGTAAAAGCCGCCGAAAGGAGTTTACGTTAACCCATCAAGTCGATTGCAATCGGGTGGGTTTCATGGCTGGCGGCTCCAAAGGCGTAGCGCCAATCATCATTAAACGAAAAAAGGTGATCGCCGGAGGCGGCCATCACGGTGGCGCGTGGAAAGTCGCCTATGCTGACTTCGTCACCGCGATGATGGCGTTTTTCCTGCTGATGTGGCTGCTCAACGCAACCACCGAAGACCAGCGCAAGGGCCTAGCGGACTATTTTGATCCCTCCATTCCCATCAGCCGCGTTTCCGGCGGCGGCAACGGCGCGCTGGACGGTTCTTCCGTGTTTTCAGAGGAACGCCTCGCCCGCAATGGGGCTGGCGCTGACGCCGAGTTTCCAAAAAGTAAAATTCAGGAAAACGATGGCGACAGCAAGGATATGGACCTTGAAGGGCCCGCCGAGGGTAAAGGAGTCGATACGAAAATCGGCGACGGCGTTGACGATCAGGAAGGCGCAGCAGCGACCAGCCTGGAAGATGTTCAAAATCAGATCGACGCAACGTCAATCGGCGCGCTTAATGGCGGATTATCCGAGCATATCCACACCCGCATGACCCCGGATGGTCTGGTGATTGAACTCGTCGACGCCGACGCAGAACCCTTATTCAAAATCGGTTCGTCCAATCCTTCTCAAATTCTCGACGACTTGATCAAAGTCATTGGTCCGGTGCTCGCAACTGTCAGCAATGACATGGCGATTGTCGGACATACGGATTCGCGTCCCTTTTCTGTTAACGCAAATTATACGAATTGGGAACTGTCGACGGATCGTGCGCTCGCTGCGCGGCGCATGATGTTGAACAATGGCATCAGCGCGCGCCAGATTGTTCAAGTGACAGGCAAGGCAGCGACAGAACCTTTCTCCGATGATCCGCTAGCCCCGCAAAACCGCCGAATTGCAATTACATTGCTGACTAAAAAATAACTGTAAAAGTCCCGAGTTCATTAGGGGTTCCTTAAATAGGAAGGCGATAAAGCTAACCATAGCAGTAAAATTTTTATCGACTGGAGATTGTTATGGGGATTTCGTCATCGCTCAACGCCGGCGTGATGGGGCTAGCCGTTAATGCGGTCAAACTAGGCACCATCTCAGACAATATCGCGAACTCGCAGACATACGGATATAAACGCGCCGAGTCGGAATTCGCCGATATGGTGCTGGCGCAAACGCGGGGCGATTATTCCGCAGGCGGTGTTCGCGCCCTCACCTATCGTGATGCTGGCGCGCAAGGCTCGCTCGTCACGACAGCAAACTCCACCGACATTTCGATTTCCGGCCGCGGCATGTTGCCCGTCACTGACATTGGCAGCTTGAACCAGCCTGCTGGTAGCCGCGAACTGATGCTGACATCCACCGGCTCCTTCTTTACTGACGAACAGGGCTATTTGCGCACGCAAAGCGGCCTGTTCCTGATGGGCTGGCCAGCCGATGTGAACGGCAGTGTTGCATCACCGCCGCGCGACAGCGCCACCGGCCTGTCGCCTGTACGCGTCAATCTGAACCAGAACGCTGCAGCGCCGACGCAAAACATACAACTCGGCGTCAACCTTCCGGCGACTGAAACGGAAGACGGCGCCGCCGGTACGTCTTACGATTTGCCGATTGAATATTTTGATACGCTTGGCCGCTCGCAAGTGCTGCGCACGGAATTCGTTCCGACCGCGCCCGCGCCTGGCGGACCGGCAACCAATGAGTGGACTGTCAACGTCTATGACGAGGCGGGCAACCCGGCCACGGTCATTGCGACCTTCACCGTCACCTTCGACGATAGCGTCGCCGCAGGCGGTTCGCTCGGTTCAGTCACCGCGGGCGCAGGCGCAACGTACAATTCTGCTGATGGCACTGTCACGGTAAACACAGCAGGCGCAGCGATTGATCTTTTCATCGGCACGCCGGGGCAGCCCTCGCCGCTGACACAGTTGTCGGCGAATTTCGCACCGCTTTCCGTGACCAAGGATGGCGCGCCGATCGGCAATCTTAGCTCAATTGAGATTGACGAACGCGGCCTGTTGCAGGCGGTCTATGATACAGGCTTCCGCCGCACTATTTATCAAATCCCTGTTGCTGACGTTCCGAACTTTAAGGGCTTAAGCGCCGTTGGAAATTCAGCCTTCCAGGTTACGCAAACCTCTGGCGACGTTTATTTCTGGGATGCTGGCGACGGCCCTGCTGGTCTGACGATCGGTTTTGCGCTGACGGAATCGACAACCGACATCGCGTCCGAATTAACGGACCTCATTCAAACCCAGCGCGCCTATTCATCGAACGCCAAGATCATCCAGACGGTCGATGAGATGCTGCAGGAAACAACCGACATCATCCGATAGACGGTTTAATGTAGAGTAGGAAAAGGAGACGTCGGCATGACAATCTCCCAGGCGCTATTGAATGCCGGTTCCGGCCTGACTGCGGCGTCGCGGCGGGCCGGCGTCACCTCCAACAACATCGCCAACGCCCTCACCGAAGGCTATAGCCGCCGCGACGTTTCGCTTGTCGAACGCGTCACGGCGGGGGTTGGCGCTGGCGTCAATGTTGCGGGCGTATCGCGCGTCACCAGCCCTGCCGTCACTTATGAACGCCGCATTGCCGATGCTATGGACGCCTATAACGGATCAAATGCCGGCGCGATGACGCGCGTTTCAAATCTGCTTGGCGGTCCGGAAGATCCCTCTTCGCTGTTTCAGAAATACGCTAACCTTGAATCCGCCATGCGCGCGCTGGCCGAGACACCAGACTCTGGGCCGCTGCAGCAAAAAGTCGTATCGAGCGCGCAAGACCTCGCCAATACGTTCAACCGGATTTCATCGAGCTATCAGCAGATCCGTCACGATGCGGATGCGGAAATCGGCAACCGCGTCAATGAAGTGAACGACGCGCTGCAAAAGATTGAAGACCTCAATTCCTCGATCAGCCGCGGCAGAATTTCCGGCACTGACGTTTCAGCCCTGGAAGACCAGCGCCAGCAGTTGATCAACAAAGTCAATGAATCGATTCCCGTTCGCGAATTGCAGCGCGACAACGGAAAAGTCGACCTGATGACGCCGGAAGGCGTATTCCTGCTCGCCGGAACAGCGCGCACCGTCGAGTTTACAGCTTCGCCGATCATGGACGCGGCCCGCACTTACAATGGCGGCGCAGGCTCCCTCTCCGGCATGAGCGTCGACGGCGTCAATCTTACACCCGGCGGTGGCGATCCGCGCGCGTCTCAATCCGGCGCCATTGCCGGTCTGTTTAATGTCCGCGACAACACGGTTCCAGAAATGTCGATGGCGCTTGACGCTCTTGCTTTCGATCTCATCGGCCGCTTCGCCGATCCAAGCGTTGATCCGACGCTTGCTGTCGGCGAGCCCGGCATGTTCACCGACGCTGGCGTCAATGCCGATGTTTCAACACTGAACGGGCTGTCAGGCCGCATCGCGATTAACGCAGCGATCGACCCATCGCAAGGCGGCGCAACCTGGCGCGTGCGAGACGGCATTGGCGCTGTTGCCCCGGCGGCGACAGGCTCAGATGCATTTGTCCGCGCCATGATTTCCGCCATGTCGGACTCTCGCCCAACGAACGCCGCGCTTCAAGCCGCGGGCAGCCTAACGGCATCGGAAAGCGCTGCGCATCTTGCGTCGCTCGCCGGCGGCGCGCGCACAAGCGCAGTCGATCAGCACACGGCTTCCTCCGCATTATCGCAAGCGCTGTACGAAGCTGAAAAATTTGAAACCGGCGTCGATACCGACCGCGAATTGCAAAACCTGTTGATCATCGAGCAGGCTTATGCGGCGAACGCCCGTGTGCTCCAGACCGTGGATCAAATGATCCAGCGCCTGATGGAGATTTAAGCATGAGTTCCTACGGCTTTCCGACAATGCTGCAATATAACCGCCTGACCGCTTCAACGGCGGACATCAAAGCACGCGCCGACGAAGCTCGGACGGAACTGGTCAGCGGCCGTCATGCGGATCTTAAAAAAACATTGGGCGCCGCTGTGGGCGACACCCACCTGCTCCGCAAGGCCATCGACGATGTCAGCGCCATGCAGACCGCCACGACGCGCGCGCTTGGCCGCGCGGGCGCGGCGCAAATCGCCATGACGCGCGCCACAGAGGGCGTGATCGAAACCGGCGGCAATCTGTTGAGCGCCATTGGCCAGAACAATCAGCAAAGCATTTCCATTGCAGCGACCCAGGCTGAGCTTCAACTCGAATCCGCGATTTCTTCCTTCAACACCCGCTATGAAGGCCGCAGCCTGTTCGCTGGCGATGCCTCCAATCAGCCGGCGCTTGCCGATTCTGAAACGCTGTTGAACGATGTTCGCGCAATTTTTGCGGGCGCAGCCGACAACACACAGCTACAGGCCGACCTTGACGCTTATTTCAACACGCCCGGCGGTGGATTTGAAACAAACATTTATACAGGCGGCGCGGGCGATGCCGCGCGCACGGAAATTTCCGACGGCGAACTGATCAATTACAGCGCCAAGGCCGACGAACAGCCCGCGCGCGATCTCTTGCGCAACCTCGCAACGCTGGTCGTCGCCCATGAACAAGGTGCATGGCCGGAGCGCAATGAAGCGCTTCGCTCCGCTGGTGCTGGACTGATTCAATCCGCTAATGACATCACCACGATGCGCGCTCGGGTCGGCGCCGCCGAAGAGCGCATGGTCGCCGCCGGCGATCGGCTGGACGCAGAAGCGACAGCGCTGAGCGCGTCTTACAATGAGCGGACCGCCGTCGATCCTTACGAAGCCGCCTCGCGGCTGCAAGCCCTCGAAACCCAACTCGAAGCGTCTTATGTCGCGACCTCGCGCATTTCCCAGCTGACCTTCGCAAACTTCATAAGATAGTGATGACCGATTATTTGAAAATTTTCTTCGCCGCCCTTTTGTCCGGTTTCGTCTTCTGCGCCGACGCCTCCGCCGATGTGCGCCTGAAAGACATCGTCAATATCGAAGGCGTTCGAGGCAACGATCTTGTCGGTTACGGTCTTGTTGTCGGTCTCAACGGCACGGGCGACGGCATGCGCAACTCTCCCTACACGGAAGAAGCCCTGTCCAGCTTGCTCGAACGCCTCGGCGTCAACGTCCAGGGCGAGGATTTCCGCCCGCGCAACATCGCCGCTGTTATTGTCACGGGCACGCTGCCGCCTTTCGCGCGCGCCGGCTCGCAAATCGACATCACCGTCTCCGCCATTGGCGACGCAAAAAACCTGCTCGGCGGCACGCTGATTATGACGCCGCTCCATTCCGGCGACGGCCAGGTCTATGCGGTCGCGCAAGGCCCGGTGCTCGCCAGCGGTTTTTCTGCTGAAGGCGACGGCGCATCTGTCACATTCGGCGCGCCAACGACGGGTTCGATTCCACAAGGCGCGCGGGTTGAACGCGAAATCGACTTTAACTTTGAAGAGATGAAAACCCTGCGCCTGTCGCTGCGTTCGCCTGACTTTACGACCGCAGCGCGGGTTGAAAGCGCCATCAACAAAAGTTTCGGCCGTCCGGTGGCGCATCTGATCGACCCCGGCACGATTGAACTCGCCATGGCCGACATGCCAATGAGCCCTGTGCACATGATCGGACAGATCGAAAACATTCGCGTAACGCCCGAACAAAAAGCGCGCATCGTCATCGATCAGAAATCCGGCACAGTTGTGCTCGGCGCCGATGTCAAAATTTCGCGCTTTGCGGTGACGCAAGGAAACCTCACCATTACCGTGCGTGAAACGCCCTTCGTCTCGCAACCTAACCCGTTCTCGCGCAATGGCGAAACCATTGTGCTGCCCGACACAACGATTTCGGTCGACACCAATTCGGAAAAACGCATCGCCGAAATTGACGACAATGTCTCGCTATCCGATCTGATCGAGGGTCTCAACGCGCTTGGTGTCGGCCCGCGCGAGCTGATCGACATCCTGAAATCAGTGAAGGCCGCTGGCGCGCTTCACGCTGAACTGGTGTTGATGTAATCATCTCCAAACCGTCATCCTGAACTTGATTCAGGATCCACTCCCATGCGCTGCACTTGCCAGTGTATTGCGGGTCGAGCCCGCAATGACACTACAACTTAGTTCGCAGTAACTCGACCACACGCATTCGCGCCTCGGGCAATTGCTTGTCGGAAATGTGCAATATGCGCGTCTCCAGGAAATGCCCCGTCGTCGTCAGCGCATCAATCGCCTGCTCTAGCGTCGCTTCACTGGACGCGCCGCGCAAAAATGGCGGCAATGGCAACATCTTATCTTTGTAAGGCTCGCCCGCTTCGGCAGAGACGGCGCAAGCCGAACGCGGCGACACGTAAATCAAATTCTCACGCGCGCCCGTTGATGCGCATCGGTCAAGCGTCAGCCCGAAGCCAAGTTCGGCGAGCAAGCCTAATTCCCAGCGCGCCATCAGCGCCGGCCACAATTCGATGTGATCAAGATTGCCAAGCAGCACCGACATCGCCGCATAGGCGCGCGCATGTGGCTCGCGTTCCGGCAAAGTTGCGAGCGCCACCGCACACGCCGCCGACAGCGCGCTAAGAGACAAGCGTTCGCCCATAGCCTCACCCGCGCGGGCATGCGCCATCTCCAGCGTGAAATGACCGAGCGAGTCGTCGCCGCGGCCTTTCCATTCCAGCGTCACCTCATTGCCGGGCTGCAGGAGCGGGCGCTTTTGGCGTCCCTGCCCGCCATAGACAAGCCCGGCCCAACGGCCGTGGTTTTCCGTGAACACGTCGGCGATGGCGTGCGTCTCGCCATGGGCGCGCGCGTCAAGAATAATGCCGGTGTCAGTGAAGTTCATGGCGCATGTTTGGGATGAATGTCATCGCCGATCAAGCGCGACGTTACTCCTCCCCCATTTATGGGGGAGGTGGTCCGAAGGACCGGAGGGGGTTGGCAATAATTCACAAGCACCCCCTCCGTCGTCCCGGAAGATTTCCGGTCCGACACCTCCCCCGCAAGCGGGGGAGGAAAAAGGTTGCGCTAGAACTTATTTATCAGCCCGGTTGACTTCGTCACTTATTCGACTATGTGGGCGCGATGACTTTAGATTTGCACCCCGGTTTTCGACAGCAATAACAGCTCAAATTGAGCTGCGCTTTGTTGTGCGTGAAATTGCCGGGTCGTCTAAGGGCAGGACGTCTGAATTTGGCTCAGAAAATGGTGGTTCGATTCCATCCCTGGCAGCCATACGCTTTACGTCACTCCACCGCATTCAGTCCCAGCCCGCGCAGGCGCGCCGCTTCTTCGTCCCAGCCTTCGCGGACTTTGACGTGGAGGAACAGATGCACTGGCACGCCGAGCTGTTCGGATAATTCTTCGCGCGCGGCCTGTCCGATGATCTTCAGCGTCTGCCCGTTCTTGCCTAGCACAATCGGTTTCTGACTTTCGCGCGCCACATAAATGATCTGGTCGATGCGGATGCCGGTCTTGGTCTGCTTCCAGCTTTCGGTCTCAACGGTGGAGTCGTATGGCAATTCCTGATGCAGGCGCAGGAAGAGTTTTTCGCGCGTCACTTCCGCCGCCATCAGCCGGTCGGAAATATCCGAGAGCTGATCTTCCGGATAGAGCCACGGACCGGCTGGCGCTTTTTCCAGCAAGAATTTTTTGAGGTCTTTGAGGCCGTCGCCATTCTTCGCCGAGATCATAAACGTGTCGGTGAACAAGCCGTCTTCGTTCAACTCCTGCGCCAGCTTCAGCAAGTTCGGAATGGCGAGATCATCGATCTTGTTCAACACCAGCGCTCCCTTGCGGTTCGCCTGTTTCAATCCTTCGATAATGCGGTCGGCGTCGGCGCGGGATTTGCCCGCAGCGCCTTTTTCATTAGCGCCCGCAAGATAGGCCGGCGCGTCGATCATCACCAGCGTCACATCGGCGCCGTCGAGGCCTTCCCACGCAGCAGCGACCATGGCGCGGTCCAAGCGGCGCTTTGGAATAAAAATCCCCGGCGTGTCGATGAAGATAAGTTGCGCTGCGTCCTCGGTAATGATGCCGCGCACCCGCGTGCGGGTCGTTTGAACTTTCTGGGTGACGATGGAAATTTTCGCGCCGACCAGCGCATTGACCAGCGTTGATTTCCCAGCGTTGGGCGCGCCGATGACTGCGATGACGGCGCAGTTGGTTTTTTTTTGTTGTTCGCTCATGTCCGCGCCCAACGCATTTTTGATTGACCGCCTTCGCGGTCGGGTGGCGCGCCAATCACGGCGATAACGGCGCAGTTGGTTTCAGATTCTAAATGCATTCAACAATCGCATCCTGATTAAGTCTCAGCCTTGATACAGGCCGAGTAGTTATTAGCACAGACACAAAAAGCCCTCTCCCGCTAGCGGGAGAGGGTGAGCCCTAATTTCCGGGCGTGCGGAGCAAAAACATTCACTCATCTTCTGTCCAGACTTTCTCGCGCACGAGAAACGCCCTTGCGGCTTCCATTTGCGCTTCGCGTTTTGATTTGCCGACGCCTGTCGCTGATCTTTTACCTTTGATCTGCACGTCGATGGTGAAAGCCGGCGCATGGGCCGGGCCGTCAGCATCCGTCACTTCGTAATGCGGCGTGCCGAGATTTTTACTTTGCGACCATTCCTGCAGCGCCGTCTTTGGATCTTTGTGCAACTTGGAAAGGTCTTCAATGTTCGGCAGCCAGTATTGATCATAGACGCCGCGCGCCGCCTCGAGCCCGCCATCAATATAGAGCGCGCCGAGCAAGGCTTCCATCACGTCGCCAAGGATCGCTTTTTTCTTGCGGCCGCCAGCGCTCTCTTCCCATTCCGACATTAAAATATGCTGGTCGAGGCCAAAATAAAGCGCGCCTTTGGCGCAGGTTTCCTTGCGAACCAGCGCATTCAGGCGCGGCGCCATCTCGCCCTCATCGAAGTCGGGATAACCGCGCCATAAGGCTTCAGCGGTGAGCAGGCCAAGCACGCGGTCGCCAAGAAACTCCAGCCGTTCAAGATCGCGCACGCGCTCATTGCCGCCGGACAGGCTTGAATGGGTCAGCGCCCGCGTTAACAGGGTCTGATCGTCGAAGCGATGTCCGATGCGTTTTTCGAGGTCGGCGGTCTTTTTACGGCTCATTTCACCGGATCAAAGATGCGGCCATAGCGGATGGCGAATGGCCATTTCCACAAGGTCCAGAATTGCGATTTCTCTCCGTCTACGGAGAAGAATAGACGTTCAGCCTTACCGACCACCGCGTCCGCGCGGACATAGCCAACCTGGCTAATGACGCGGCTGTCCTGAGACTGGTCGCGATTGTCGCCCATCATGAAATAATGACCGGCAGGCACCTGATAGGCGGAGGTATTATCAAGCGGGCCTTCATCACCATAACATTCCTGCACGATATAGCTGACGCCATTGGGAAGCGTTTCGCGATAGGATGGCGCGCCGCGTCCGTCGCCGCAAACATCCGGCGTATTGGCGTTGACCAGTTCCTTTTGCACAGGCTTGCCATTGATGTGCAACACGCCGCCGAGCATCTGCACCGTATCGCCGGGCATGCCGATCAGGCGCTTGATGTAATCCTTGTTTCCGTCCTTGCGGTTTTTGAACACCAGCACGTCGCCGCGCTTGGGTTCGGCGAATTGAAGGATGCGCCCCTCAACCGGCAGGCGCGTCAGCGGATAAACCAACGATGCCTTGGAATAGCCGAAGGTCGGTTTTGAAACGACGAGGAAGTCGCCAACCAACAGCGTCGGCTTCATGGAGCCAGACGGAATGTTGAAGGGCTGGAAAATTACAATGCGCAACACCAGCGCAATCGCCACGGCGAAGAAGACGGTCTTGGCGAGATCCCACGCTTCCTCGGCCGCCGTCATGGGGGCCTGAGCGGCTTTCGGCGCTTTCACTTTGATCGCTTCGCCGCTCTGTTCGGTACTCGACATGACGCTACCCTTTTGGTTGCCCGCCCCTGAGAATGCGTCCTGGAAAACGCGAAAGACCTTATTTAGCCTGCGCATCGATAATGACAATGGCTTGGGCCAGGGGAAAATCGTCGGTGATGGTAAGGTGAATCGAAGCCACATGCCCCTCCGGCGTGATTTCGGCCAGTCTTTTAGCCGCCCCACCGGTCAGCGCCATGGTCGGCTTACCGCCCGGCAGGTTCACGACGCCCATATCGCGCCAGAACACGCCCCGGGACAATCCGGTGCCCAAGGCCTTGGAACAGGCCTCCTTGGCGGCGAATCGCTTGGCGTAGGACGCCGCCCGGTTGCGCCGCTTGTCGGATTTCGCCTGTTCGATTTCAGTGAAGATGCGATTGGTGAAACGCTCGCCATGACGGGCCAGCGTCTTTTCTACGCGGCGAATGTCGATCAAGTCGTTGCCAATGCCGATGATCATGAGAGCCCCTTCAAAGTTGCGACATCGCCGCGCGGCGCGGCTCTTTCAGGCCGAGCGTTTCCTGCGTCAGGTTCAGCCCGATTTCAGCGGCGATCTTTCGGCGCTCCAGGATTGGCGCGGTGATGAGCGCGTCGGACCACTTGTTCACTGTCGCCATGACCGGCTCCGCCTCGACGCGCGTAAGCCATGCGCAAATCTTCGGCCAGCGCGACGCGTCTGGCATCCACTCCGCATAACGCATGCAACAGAACATGGCGGCGACGGAAATGTCGGCGATACTGAACGTGCCGCAGAAAAACCCATCTTCCGGCGCTATGCTTTCGAGGTAGGTCATCACTTCAACAACGCCGGTCTGCAGGTTTTGCTGAAACGCGTCATCGTCAAACGATTCCTTGAATACGCGCGGCGCGACGACTTTCGCGGCGAACCCTTTCCAGATGAAGACTTCACCGATGCGGCTGTCGGAATATTCTTCAAGCCATCTTGTCTTGGCGCGCGCCGCTGTCGTTTTGGGAAGGGCCGCCGGCGTAGACCAGGTCTCGTCAATATAGTGCGCAATCACAGATGAATCATTGAGCACCAGATCGCCGTCGATGAACACCGGAATCCGGCGCAGCGGCGAGATCTGTGTGAAGCGCTGATTGCCATAGAACGGCGTAATTGGATCGACTTCGAACTCGATGCCTTTCAGCACGAGCACCGCCAGCACCTTTTTGACATAGGGCGAGATTGGCGAGCCGATGATCTGAATCATCAATACAACCCGCCGGTGCGCGCGTCGCTCATCAGCCGTTTCATTTCCTTGATGCTTTCCGCCAGCCCCATGAACACCGCCTCGCCCACCAGGAAATGGCCGATATTGAGTTCGACAATCTGCGGGATCGCCGCGACCGGCTGCACGTTGAGGAAGGTCAGGCCGTGACCGGCATGGACTTCAAGACCGATGGAGTCCGCCAGTTCAGCGGCGGCGCGGATTTTTTCGAGCTCCGCTTTATAACGCGGCGGGTCGGTCGCCAGCGTCGCCTCATAATAGGCGCCGGTATGGATTTCGATCACCGGCGCGCCCGTCGATTTCGCCGCTTCGATCTGGTCGCGCTCGGGATCGACAAACAGCGAAACGCGAATGCCGGCATCGCTCAGCTCACGGACGAAAGGCGCTATGAAATTATGCTGGCCCGCCACGTCAAGCCCGCCTTCGGTAGTGCGCTCATTGCGGTTTTCCGGCACGATGCAACAGGCATGGGGCTGAACCTGCGTGCAGAGTTGCAGCATCTCAGCGGTCGAGGCCATTTCAAAATTGAGCGGCAGGCCGACTTCATCTTTCAGGCGGCGCATGTCGTCATCGCGAATATGGCGGCGATCTTCGCGCAAATGCGCGGTGATGCCGTCAGCGCCGGACGCGGCCGCCAGTTGCGCGGCGCGCACAGGGTCCGGGTGCGGTCCGCCGCGCGCGTTCCGGATCGTTGCAACGTGGTCGATATTTACGCCGAGGCGGAGTGGTTTTTTGTCAGACATCGCAGGCTTCTGTTTCGTTAGGAGGTGTCACCCCTCTCCCTATAGGGAGAGGGGCCGGGGGTGAGGGTATCCAAACAAAAACTTTCAATCGATTCAAATTCCACCCTCACCCGGTTCGCGCCGCCTTGCGGCTTCGCTCACCACCCTCTCCCGCCAGCGGGAGAGGGTATGGCGGGCTAAAACAGCACATCACTGGCTGATCCCGCGGCTGCCGGGTTTGACCGCTGGCGTCCCTCTAAGATGGGCCGGAAGATTATCCGGCTCCCACGCCTCGACCTTGAGCTCGGCTAGCGGAATGATCGGCGCGCCGACATCCACTGCGCCCGCCGAGCGATCCACCAGACATCCGAGCGCCAGAACTTCGCCGCCCGCTTTCTTCACGGCGATAATCGCTTCGCGCGCTGACAATCCGGTTGAGACAATATCCTCAACAACCACGACGCGCGCGCCTTTTTCAATTGAAAAGCCGCGGCGCAACTGAAACACGCCATCGACGCGCTCAAGAAACATAAAGGGGACTTTGAGATGCCGCGCCGTTTCATAGCCATAGATGATCGCGCCCATGGCCGGAGAAATCACATAATCAAAACCGCTGACCTTCGCCGCGATCTTTTCCGCAAGGGCGCGGCATAAACGCTCGGCGCGGTCCGGATACATCGAGACAATCGACTTGTTGAGATAAGTGTCGCTATGCAGCCCTGACGAGAGAATGAAATGACCTTTCATCAGCGCGCCGGCTTCTTCAAATTCCTGCAGCGCGTTAAAGTTTGTCATTGTCTCTTGCTCCTGTTCGTTCTGCATCAATGACATGCGGCGAAGCGCGCAGGCCCGCCAGCATTTGTGCGAGCTGGCGCGCGTCCTTGACCTCTACATCGAGAATAAAATCGATAAATTCGCGCGAGCGGTTTTTCAGCCCGATATTGGCGATGGAGACGCCGTAGCGCGCGATAATGCCGGCGATTTCGGAAAGAACGCCAACGCCGTTCAACACGGTCGTCGTGATCCGCGCAAACGCAGTGGCGCCCTCTTCCTGATCGCGCCATTTCACGTCGAGCCAGCGATCTTGCGGCGGGTCTTCGGCTTCAAGCGTCTCGCAGTAAATCGTATGCACTTTTACAGAACCGTCATCACTTCGGATGCCGACAATGCGCTCGCCCGGCAGCGGGGTGCAACAGCGCGCCATCTTTACCGTGACGCCGGGCGTCAGACCCGCAATCGCCATGCGCGGGCGGAAAGCGCGCAATGAAGCCGACCGAATTTCGCTGTCGCTCTCAACCGAGGCGCCGGGGTAAACCGCCTCGACCAGTTCGTTGACCGGCAAATCTCCCTTGCCGATGGCGACCAGCACTTCTTCAACGGTTTTCTTGCCGAGGCGTTTCAACCCTTCGCGGACGCCTTTCAGCGAAAACTCCAGATGCGCACCGGTGAAAACGCTTTCTGCAATCGAACGGCCCAGCGCTAGGTGATCGTCATACTGCATCTTCTTGATGCGGCGGCGTATGGCGCTGCGCGTGCGGCCCATCACCGCGACGCTTTCCCACTCGGCCGGCACTGGCGCATGTTCGGATCGCAAAACTTCGACAACATCGCCATTATTGAGTGCTGTGCGGAGCGGCCGCTGCACGCCATTGACCTTGGCGCCAATGCACTGATCGCCTACGTCGGTGTGAACGCCATAGGCGAAATCGAGAGGCGTTGCGCCTTTTAGAAGCGCAATCACGCGGCCCTTGGGCGTGAAACAGAACACCTGATCCTGAAACAATTCGAGTTTTGCATATTGCAGCGCTTCATCCGGATCGTCGCCATGCTGAAACATTTCAACCAGGCGGCGCGGCGTTTCATAGGGGTCGTATTGTCCGCGCGTGACGATTTCGATGCTGGTTCCGTCTGAGGACGCGTCTTTATACTGCCAGTGCGCCGCGACGCCCCGCTCTGCGGTTTCGTGCATCTCGTAAGTGCGGATTTGAATCTCAATCCGCTGGCGGCGGCCATCAGCCGATGGCGGGCCAATCACCGCAGTATGGATAGAACGATAATTGTTCGGCTTCGGCGCGGAAATGTAATCATCGAATTCCGTCGGGATCATTCGCCAGCTGGAATGAATGACGCCCAGCGCCGCATAGCAATCCTCCGTCCGGTCGACCAGAACGCGAAAGGCGTAAATGTCTGCAAGCTCGTCAAACGAAACATTCTTTTGCGTCATCTTGCGCCAGATCGAATAGGCGCGCTTTTCCCGGCTGGTCACCTGCGCCTTGATCCCGGCGGCGGCGAGTTTCTCGCGCAATACATTCGCCAGCTCCAGGACGCCGCCAAGCGAATGCTTCTGCAAATCTTCGAGGCGGCTTGAGATCGTTGCGAAAGCGTCAGGACTCAATTCACGAAAGGAAATGTCTTCCAGTTCTTCGCGGAAGCGCTGCACGCCGATGCGGCCCGCCAGCGGCGCATAGATGTCCATCGTTTCGCGCGCGATGCGCTGGCGCTTTTCCGCTTTCGGAATGTGATGCAGGGTCCGCATATTGTGCAAACGGTCGGCCAGCTTGACGAGCAAAACGCGCACATCATCCGCCATAGCGACCACAAGTTTGCGGAAATTTTCCGCCTGCTTGCTCGCCTCGCTTTTGTGCTCGATCAGCGACAACTTGGTGACGCCGTCCACCAGCCGCGCAACCTCCATGCCGAACAGTTTTTCGATATCGCCAATCGTGGCGTCGGTATCTTCGACCACATCGTGCAAAAGCGCTGTCGCCACCGTCGCCGGGTCGGCGCGCAGTCCGGTCAGAATGCCCGCCACCGCCAATGGATGAGAAAAATATGGATCGCCCGAGGCGCGCATCTGGCCGCCATGCGCCTTCATCGCATAGACATAGGCTTTGTTGAGCAGGACTTCGTCCGCATCCGGATCATAGGCCTTGACGCGATCGACCAGCTCCACCTGCCGGATAAATCCGATCGGCTGGCGCGGCGTCGCCGCGTCGGTGGGTATTGTTTGATTGTCGTCGGGCGCCAGTTTGTCCGCCATATCCCTTCGGCCATCAGAAAACTTGAAGGCCGGCAGGGGCGCTGCTTTTCAAATGGGCAGTCCGGAACCGCCGGCCGGAAACGATTAGCCTTTTGGCAGGGTCTGCGGCGTGGTCATGCCCGCAGCCTGAATGGCTTTCAGATATTCGTCTTCGCTTAGCGTATCGAATTCCGGCGCATCGGCCTTTTCGGGCGCGCCTTCGGAATCGTCGCTCTCGTCCAGTTCGACCTGCTTTTGCAGCGAGACCACCAGATCTTCTTCGATTTCATCAGGCACGAGCGTGCTGTCGGCGATTTCGCGCAAGGCGACGACCGGGTTCTTGTCATTATCGCGGTCGACCAGCAGCGGCGCGCCAGACGCCAGCACCCGGGCGCGATGAGCGGCGAGCAGCACCAAATCAAAGCGGTTCGTGACTTTATCGACGCAGTCTTCAACGGTGACGCGGGCCATTCAATTCTCCAGATCGCAAAGTATTGGGACGCGCCGGGGATCAGGCCGGAGCGAGCCCCCTGCCTTATCCCCCCAAAAGCTTAGAGACAAGCGCTGCAGCGCAAAAAAACCGCTAATTTCATGAGATTTTCCGCACCATCGCCATATCCGCCTTCGTCACAAGTTCACCCACGCTTTCCCCGGTGACAGGATGGCGCCATGCCGGAGCGATCTCGGCCAGCGGCGCCAGCACAAAGGCCCGGCCCGAAAGCCTAGGATGCGGCAGGATCAATTCGGCGTTTTCACCGCCCCGAACTTCATCATGATAGGCGATCAGATCGAGATCGAGGGTGCGCGGCGCATTGCGCGCCGACCGCCGCCGTCCGAAAGCCGCCTCAATAGCGTGCAACGCCGCCATCAGGGCGTCCGGCGACAGTGATGTTTCGATTTCAGCAGCGGCATTGACGAAGGCCGGATCGGACGGGTCCGGCCAGGCGGGGCTTTCGTAAAGCGCGGATAGCCGCTTCACCCGCGACATTCGGCCAACTGCACGAAACGCCTTCAAAACAATATGTTGCGAATCAACACCGCAAAACGGCAGATTAGACCCAGCGGCGACTAAAATCATTTATTGCTCAAATGGATATCCCGCAAAAAGCGGCGTTCTTACCAAGTCACATTATTGTCCGAGGCGAATATGACCAAGTTTATGGGCCTGCGCGAGCAGGAAAAAACAGCATTTTTTATTGACGGCGCAAATCTCTACAAAGCCGCAAGAAACCTTGGTTTCGACATAGATTACAAAAGCTTGCTCACGAAAGCACAGGATTCTTGTCAGCTTATTCGCGCGTCCTATTACACCGCGATCCAGGAAGATCGCGATCAAGATTACTCGCCGCTCCG
The DNA here is from genome assembly GCA_021604585.1 of Hyphococcus sp. Taxonomy (GTDB): domain Bacteria; phylum Pseudomonadota; class Alphaproteobacteria; order Caulobacterales; family Parvularculaceae; genus Hyphococcus. The sequence continues at coordinate 92,174 of BQJG01000002.1, read as the reverse complement.
GCCGCTGGTCGATTGGCTCGATTATAATGGCTACACCATGGTCACCAAGATCACGCGCGAATTTACCGACGCGCTCGGCAAGAAGCGCTTTAAGGGGTCGACCGATGTAGAGCTGGTGGTCGATATGATGCTTATGGCCGACCGCCTCGACCATCTGGTGCTGTTCTCGGGCAATGGCGATTTCCGCCGGGTGATCGAAGCCATTCAAGCCAAAGGCGTTCGGGTCAGCGTGGTCTCCACCGTCAAATCCTCCCCGCCAATGGCGTCCGACGAGTTGCGCCGGCAGGCCGACAGCTTCATCGATTTGGCAGACCTCGAAAACATCGTTGGCCGCCGGGGCGGCGGTCCGGCGCGCAAGCCAAAGCCTGCGGATGATTATGAAGACGATTTCGAGGATGAGTACGAAGACGATTACGAAGACGTCGATTGATGGCTAAGGCGGCGAAACGGGCCGGCGCCGCCAAACCGGTTCCTGCGAACCCGCCCGCCGACTGCCGGCGCTGTCCGCGCCTCGCACAATTTCGTGATCGCAACAGGAAAATCTATCCCGGCTATTTCAATGGCGCCGCGCCATCCGCCGGCGGCTGCAAAGCCTCATTGCTGATTGTCGGTCTCGCGCCGGGGCTGCATGGCGCAAACCGTACGGCGCGCCCCTTCATGGGCGATTCGGCGGGCGATCTTCTCTATGCGACACTGGCGAAATTCGGTTTTTCTACAGGAACTTACACCGCCGATAAGTACGACCGCGTGAAGCTGCTCGACACGATGATCACCAACGCCGTGCGATGCGCACCACCGCAAAACAAGCCGAATGGCGCTGAAATCAAAACCTGCCGCGCGTTTCTAACCGCACAGATCCATGAGTTAAAAAAGCTGCGCGCCGTCCTGTGTCTCGGCCGGATTGCCCATGATTCGACGCTCGCCGCGCTCAACATAAAGCCCAAAGTCGCGCCATTTTCCCATGGGGCCGCGCATTCGGTCGAAGGTCTGGGCGTCACCCTGTTCGACAGCTATCACTGCTCGCGCTACAATACGAATACGCGCAGACTAACGCCGGAAATGTTTGAGTCCGTGTTTGCAGACATACGCAACTTGATCGACCAAAGCTGACTTCAGATCAGCGCCGTCTAAACGGAAACGCCAGAGACCTGACGCCACCCCTGGAGCCCACATGCAACGAAACTGGGGCATGCCGCCAAAAGCCGGACAACGGGTATTGCTCGACGCAAAAACCGCAAAGCCGATCATGACTCTATTCGTCAGCGCCGTCTTCGGCATACTGGGCGCCGCCGTGGCCGCCATCAGCTTCGCGGATGCTCGCGATATTATCAGCGGCTTGTTTCGCGGCCCCAGCCTGATTGTCGCCGTCGTCGCGGCCGGTGTCGGGTGCTGGACTTATATCTGGCTTGCACGTCCGCGTTTTGCAGCCCAGTTCACCGGCAAGGGCGACGCATTTTCAAAGCTGTTGCGGTTTTACGCAAAGGCCGCTTTGGGGCTCGGTGCGATCTTGTTGACTGCAAAGCTCGCGCAAGGCTTTGATCCGCGCTTCATCAGCGTACTGCTATTGTGCACCTCCGGCGGGGCTGGAGCTGCTGCTGCGTTCCAGACCGTGCTCGCCTTTGTTCCGTATTATGAGGAGGATGGAAACGACGCCAGCGCATCGTAGCGATTTACGCTGGCAGCGAATAATCCTTGAACATTTTTCGCAGCTCAGTCTTCAGCACCTTGCCAGTGGCGCCAAGCGGAATCTCATCAACAAACTCCACTGCATCGGGCCACGCGATCTTATCAAGCTTGGGTTTCAGGAATTCCTGGATCTCCGCAGCGCTAGGATCCTGACCTTCCTTTTTCACGACGATTAATAATGGCCGCTCCTGCCATCTTGGATGGTGCACACCGATGACGCCAGCCTGTGCGACGCCCGGATGCATTAATGCTGCGTTTTCAATATCGATGGACGACACCCATTCGCCGCCAGTTTTAATGACGTCTTTAGAGCGATCGGTGATCTGCAGGAACCCGTCTTCGTCGATGATCGCCACATCGCCAGTATCGAACCAGCCATCTTTCGTCAGCGTCGGCTTATCTGTCTTGTAATACTCATCGATAATCCACGGACCGCGCACCTGTAAGTTGCCATCGGCCTCGCCATCATTGGGCAGTATCTTTCCGGATTCATCAACGATGCGCATGTCAACAAACGGCAGCGCACGGCCGGCCTTCAGCTTGTAAGGAATCTGCTCGTCCAGCGGCAAAGCACGCACTTCCGGCGGCAAGACATTCACCGTGCCAACCGGCGACATTTCCGTCATGCCCCAGCCCTGGATGAGTTCAACGTCATATTTTTCAAAACCGCGAATGAGCGCTTCGGGAAGCGCTGAACCGCCGCACATGCCGCGCTTCAGGTAAGGCAAAGTCTTCCCGGTCTTTTCAAGATACTGCAACAGTCCAAGCCAGACGGTAGGCACGCCGGCGGAGTAAGTCACTTTTTCACTATCGAGCAACTCATAAAGCCCCTCCCCGTCGAGGCGCGGACCCGGAAACACCTGTTTCACGCCGGTCATCAGACTCGAATAGGGCGTGTTCCAGGCATTCACGTGAAACATGGGAACAACCGGCAGCAGCACGTCGCCCTCCGTAAGCCCGAGAGATGACGGCAGGCAGCAAGCGAAAGATTGCAGCACCAGCGCGCGGTGGGAATAAACCACGCCCTTGGGGTCGCCAGTCGTGCCCGATGTGTAGCACATGGTGACGGCAGTGTTTTCGTCGAAGTCAGGCCAGTCGAACGCCTCGGCGCCGGCGCCGACAAAATCTTCATAAATAATCGCGCCGACGCCAGCCTCGCCAGCATTCTCGCTGTCGGAGAGCACGCCGTAATGCTTCACGGTTTTCAAATGCGGCTTCAAGGCCGCAACGAGCGGCGCGAATGTCGTATCGTAAAACAGGACAGAATCTTCCGCATGATTGATGACGAAGGCCGCATTTTCCGGGCCCAGACGCGGATTGACTGTATGCAATACGGCGCCGATGCCGCCCACCGCGTAATAGAGTTCAAACTGGCGGTAGCTGTTCCAGCCGATAACGCCGACGCGGTCGCCGGGCTTTACGCCAAGATCCGTCAGCGCATTGGCGAGTTTGCGAATGCGCACACCTGCATCCGCAATGGTGTAACGATGAATAGGCCCCTCAACGGTGCGGGTGACAATTTCAGTCTTCCTGTAATTGCGCACCGCGTGTTTGAGGATCTCGGTCGTCAGCAACGGCCGGTCCATCATTGATCCCATCATCGCCACATTCCTCCCAGGCGTTGTCATGTATGTATGATTTTTTGGAGCACTAAATCCGGTCTTGAGCGCCGGGTCAAATGAGAAGCTGCTAAATCAATGCTTTACTGCTTTCGCTCGGCATCGATAAGGCTGTGGAGAAGGACGCGCTGACGCTCTGCGCCGGGAAAATCTTCCTCGATCCAGCGCGCCTCAAGCAGCGCCAACAGCCGCGAAACGTCCGGACCGGGTTTAACGCCAGCATCGACAATGTGCCGCCCGGAAAGCGAAAGGACAGGCGCCGCCGAAGAATCAGCCGTTTCTTTCATCCGCTTGAATTCATCTGCTGAGATATTATCGCGTGCGACGGCAATCAGCGCCGCATCGGCAAAACCATCCTTGCCGAATTTGTAAATCAGCGTCCGCACTTGTTTGTCAGTGAGCCCTCGCGAAATGGCGCTAACCGCTTTCAGCGCACTCGAGCGCATCGACTTTTCAGCGTTTGAAAGGCGCAGCGCGCGGCCGATCCCCTCGCCCTCTTCGCCATAGAGGGCGGCGAGCATTAACGGCGCCTGCGCCGCCGGATCAAAGTCTTTCATTCGCGCTGCTGATTTTATATCCGCAGACGCCGGCCAGACTTGAGCGAGGACTCCCGTCATCTCCATCGCTTCCAGCGCGAACGAGGCCCGCGGCAACGAAAGGATGCCGGACATTTCCGCGCCGATGCGTTCAGCCGAAAGCTGGCCTATGCCGTCTTTCAGTTTCGCGCAGGCGGCGATCCCGGCTTCGTCGAATGTTTCACAAAACCGCGCCGAGAATCTGAAGAACCGGAGAATACGCAGATAGTCTTCGCGGATGCGGTCCTCCGCATTTCCAATAAACCGCACCCGCTTCGCTTTTGCATCGGCGAGTCCGCCAACCGGATCATAAAGCTTTGCATCCGGAGTCAGATAAATCGCATTGACGGTAAAATCCCGGCGCGACGCATCAATCGCCCAATCACGGGTGAAGGCGACAGTTGCACGCCGCCCATCAGTCGAAACATCCGCGCGCAAAGTCGTCACTTCGACGCCTTGATGATCGACAATGGCGGTGACAGTTCCGTGCTCTATGCCAGTCGGCGCAACGCCAAGCCCGGCGGACTTCAGTACTGCGCTGGATTGATCCGGCGCCAGCATTGTCGCTACATCAAAATCTTTTGGCGCCTGACCCAACAGGCTGTCGCGCACGCAACCGCCGACAAAACGCGCGCAGTGAGGCTCGGCGGCTTCGAGCGCAGCGATCACCTTTTTAAGATGCGGCGCGTTTAGCCAGTCAAAACCTGAGCGCATCTCCTTCGGAAGCGGCGAAAGCGCCTCACCCGTATTCATGGACGATGGTCTGGCTGCAAGGTTTCAGCGAAGGATCGCAAAATGCCTGCCGTCAGCCCCCAAATGTGAAACCGTTCAAACGGCGCGGCGTACATATTGTAGGCGACGCCATCGAGGTTGCGTTCTTCGGTGATGTGGTTGGAAAGATCCGCGACGAACGCCAGCGGCACTTCAAAAATCTCATCGACCTCGCGGAGGCAAGGCCGCAACGGCGCATGCGGATCGACAATGCCGACGACTGGCGTCACAGAAAAACCCAATCCGCCTTTGTGGATGCCCAGTTGTCCGATCACATCGACAGATTCGGGCGGGATGTTCACTTCTTCATGCGCTTCACGCAGCGCCGTGGCCACCGGGCTTTGATCCTGCGGTTCCACCTTGCCGCCCGGAAAACTGATCTGCCCGGCATGGGACGGCATATCCCGTGCGCGCACGGTTAAGATCACGCGGAACCCTTCAGCGCGACGGATCAGCGGCACTAAGACAGCAGCATCTTTGCGCTTGGAGCTCCAACGCTGCTCGAACAGCTTTTCACCGACAAGGTGCGGATTGATTTCGCTGAACAGTTCGCGCACGCGCGATGCGGTCGCGCGTTTAAGGTTGCCTTCGATGCGCTCGCGCCAATCCATTGTATCGCTCTGTTGGGCCCTCGCAGCCTTACGCATAAACTTCACTCGCCAGTCCGAAGGGAAAAAAAACGCCGTCCGACCAGACACCGAATTGTTCTTCGCCGCCTATCTCACGGGTTTCGCCCAGTTCGACAAGGTCGTAATACACCGCCCGCGCGATGCGCGCCTCCAAGCCTGCCCGCACATTTATATAAGGCGCACATTCTCCGGTTTCATCATCCTTGCGAAACGTCAGCAAGTGCGCCGGCCCTGCCGTCGCCTCATCGCCAACATTGGTGGTGAAAGACAGCTTTTGCCCAGTACTCGTATCTGCGCCCTCACCTTCGCGTTTCATCAAGACAGCGACGAAAGGCGCGTCTTCAACAGTGATTTCGAGCTTCTCAACGGGCGTGACTAAAAAATGTTTATCGCCCTCCCGGCGCAGCACGGTAGAGAACAACCGCACCAGCCGGGCGCGGCCAATCGGGGTTCCTTCGTGGAACCACGTGCCGTCGCGTTTGATGACAAGATCGATCTCACCGCAAAACTCCGGATGCCACTTTTCGACCGGCGGCAATGACTTGCCCCCCGCTCCTTCCAGCGATGCCGCATATCGCATCAAGTCGGTCATAAACGAAACCGGCGCTGCATATCCTGCAACGCCGGCCCTTATTTCGTCGGCGCCTCAATCAGGCGCATTGTTGCGTGTTCGCGGGCTAACCGCCAGCTGCTTATTCACACGTCATGCAGCGCGCATAGGCTGCGTTGGGATCGTTAAACTCAGAAAAGAACTTAACCTGAGCCTCGGCTGCTCGAACCAGTTGCGCCACAGCGCCATGGGCTGCGAATTCTTTGCCGCCGTTCCGATTGACGCCAATTGCGGCAAGAGATGTTTCCGACAGGTTGCTGAGGAACATTTCAAATGTCGTGCGCTTTTCCTTCATATCGACGACATCATATTTTTCGAGCTTGGCGAGCGCCGCCGCCGCTTTGATCGCGTCGTCATAAGAGCCAAGCTTATCAACAAGACGCAATTCCAGCGCGCGTTCGCCAATCCAGACACGGCCCTGTCCAACCGAATCCACATAGTCTTTTTCAAGGCCGCGGCCCTCTCCGACGATGGTCAGGAAACGGTCATACCCGTTCTCGGTCGACTGCTGCAGGATGTCTGCGGCCGACTCTGGCAACGGTCCGATGCCGGTTGCGAGAATTGGCGACAAAGCGGTCGTGCCGACGCCATCCACATAGACGCCGAGTTCCGCAGCGGTATTTTCAAACGTATTGAAGTAACCAAAGATGCCAATCGAACCTGTAATCGTCGTTGGCGACGCCCAGATCTCATCTGCGGCCGCTGCGATCCAATAACCGCCCGACGCGGCAAGCGATCCCATGGATGCAACCACAGGCTTGCCTTCTGCTTTAATGGCGAGGATTTCGTCGCGAATAATGTCGGACGCAAAGGCCGACCCGCCGGGGCTGTCAATGCGCAGCACAACGGCTTTGACGTTGTCATCTTCACGAGCCTTTTTCAGCTGCGCTGCAATTGTATCGCCGCCTGCCGCACGCCCTGTGGGCGCCTCGCCATCGACGATCGTGCCAGCAGCGGTAATCACGACAATGTTCGGATTGCTCCCGTCATTTGGCTTGGGCAGCGAGGTCAGATAGCGTTTGAAGCTGACTTTTTTGTAGGATTTGCCGTCTTTCGATTTACCGAACTCATCGACAAGCTTTTTGTTCATTTCCGCGCGGGACAGAAGTTCATCGACCAGACCGGCCTTGACCGCCGCCTTGCCGAAATCCCCATCAACGGATTCCATGAGCGCGCTCATATTGTTTGCGTAATCAGCGATGGCGCCAGGCGCCAGGCCGCGCGCGGATTCGACGGACTCCGCGTAATCCCCCCAAAGCTTGGTGAGATAGGCGACGTTCGCCTCTTTCGCTTCTGGTGACATGTCATCGCGCAGGAACGGCTCCACCGCAGATTTGAAGGTGCCGACGCGGAAGACATGACTGGTGATTTTCAGTTTTTCCAGGAATGACTTCACATACGTGCCGTATGAACCATAGCCATAGATCAGAACATTGCCGTAATCGTTCATGTAGATTTCATCGGCGTTTGCAGCGAGCAAATACTGGTCCTGACTATAAAAGTCGCCAACAGCGACAACTTTCTTGCCGCTTTCTTTAAACTTGACGATCTCATCGGCGAGATAATGCAGCTTGCTTGCGCTGGACGAAGCAGCGCCCATGGCGCCGAGATCGAGAACCAATCCTTTAATGCGTTTGTCGTCTTTCGCGGCCCGGATCACGTTCACAAGATCATGCACTTCAATCTGTGACGGTTCGCTGATGCCGTAAGCTTCTTCGCGCAGCACTTCGAGCGGATTCACATCCTCGGCGATCTCAACGATCATGCCGTTCGGATCAAGGACCAGGGCGGCTTCATCAGGGATGGAAACGGACACTGTGTCCGCATTGCCTGCAACGCCGTTCATGACCTGCGTCATGACGCCCACAATCAAGATGAGCACGACGAGGCCGATCAGCCCCTGCAACATGAGCAGGACGCCAATAATGAGTTTCGCAAAACCCTTGATGAAACCCCAAACTGAAAAATGCGACTCGTGTTCTGACACAAAGGTCCCCTTTACACTGCGCCAGCGACCAGCCGGCTGACTGGAGCCGCTCCATGCCGGAGGGCTCCTCTTTCTTTCATCATTCTTGCGCCGAACGCCGCCGCCTAGAATGCCCCACCTTCAGCGCCCGAGATTGCGACTGGGCGCGTGCTGGCGGCATGGTACTGACATCATGCGCAACCCCGCAAGGGGCAAGAGTTTTTCGACAATCCGTTCGCTTTCCTTGCCAAGTGGTTTTTTAACCTCGAAGAGGACATGCTATCTGGATAGATCGATCCGGATTCGCGGCCCACATAGAACAGTTCAGCCAGTAGCCCAGGATATACGCATCCCCATGACCGACACCCAGCCTGATCAAGAGATATTGCGGAAATTTGATGAGATTTCGGTAAAATTCGGGCGCGCCCGCGCCGCTTTGGGAAAGGTGGTCTTCGGTCAGGACGAAGTCATTGACCTGACCCTTGCTACACTTGCCGCAGGCGGCCACGGCCTGCTGGTGGGCGCGCCGGGCCTCGCCAAGACCCTTCTGGTGACCTCAATCGCAGATATTATGGGGCTTTCGGCCAAAAGGGTGCAATTTACTCCCGATTTGATGCCGGGCGACGTTTTGGGCTCGGAAGTGCTCGAGGAGAGCGCGGACGGAAAACGCGAATTCCGTTTCATTCCGGGACCTGTGTTCTGTCAGCTCCTGATGGCCGATGAAATCAACCGCGCCAGCCCGCGAACCCAATCGGCCCTGTTGCAGGCCATGCAGGAGCATCACGTAACCGTCGCAGGCGCCCGCCATGACCTGCCGACCCCGTTTCACGTTCTCGCGACCCAAAACCCCATCGAGCAGGAAGGCACCTACCCGCTCCCCGAAGCGCAGCTTGACCGGTTCCTGCTGCAAATCGATGTGGATTATCCCGACCTCAACGCCGAACGCAAAATGCTCGCGGCGACAACCGGCGCGCAGTCAGCGCCGGTCGATGCGGTGATGCGAAGCGACGACTTAATTGCGGCGCAAAAACTGGTTCGCGAAATGCCTATCGGCGAACAGGTTGTCGAAACAATTCTGTCGCTGGTGCGAGCCGCGCGCCCAACGCCAGACGCCAAAGAACGCGTGAAAAATTTCGTCGCCTGGGGACCGGGACCGCGCGCGAGTCAGGCCTTCTCGCTTGCTGCGCGAGCACTGGCGTTAATCGACGGGCGGCATGCGCCATCGCTTGACGATGTGCGCCGTCTCGCTGGTCCGGTCTTGCGTCATCGTATGGCGCTCAATTTCGCCGCCCGGTCAGAAGGGATCGGTACGGACGATTTCATCAATGAACTTATCAAAGATCTCGTTGCGGGGGCGTAAGAGCTGTTGGAAAGGCCGCGCCCGATGAAACCATCAGGGAATACTGCGCTGCATGTCCGCCATGAAGCGGAACGGGCTGCTGCGCTGTTTCCGGCCATGTTGCTGGAAGCCGAACGCATGGCGCAGACACTGTCAGCCGGTTTGCATGGCCGCCGCCGCGCCGGACCGGGTGAAACCTTCTGGCAGCATCGGCCCTATGGTTTCGGTGATTCCGTTTCCGCTATCGATTGGCGCCAGTCGGCGCGCGCCGCCGACCGTCTTTATGTGCGCCAGAATGAATGGGAGGCGGCAGCGGCCGCTTATCTCTGGCGCGACCCGTCGCATTCGCTGGATTACGCTTCGCGCAAAGACGGACCCACCAAGCGAAGGCGCGCGGATATTCTGCTGACGGCGCTGACAATTTTGTTGTCGCAGGCGGGTGAACGCATCGGCGTACTCTCCGGCGACGCAGGACGAGAATCGCGCAGACCCTTTCAAGGCCGCACCGCCCCTGAGCGCATGCTCGAGGCGCTTCACATCGATCAGTTCAATGATGACGGCGGCGCGCCGCCAGTGACGACCACTCCCGCCGGCGCGCGCATCGTTCTCGCCAGTGATTTCTTTACAGCCCCCGAAAGCATTGAACGCGCTGTCGCCACGCTCGCCGGTTCCGGCGCCAAGGGCGTGCTTTTGCAAATTTGCGATCCGGCTGAGGAAGAATTTCCGTTTGAGGGGCGCGTCGAATTTCGCGATCTTGAAAGCAGTGACCGCTTGATCTTCGGTCAGACAAGCGCGCTCGCGAGCGCCTATAAAGCCAAATTCGCCGCCCATCGCAGCGCGCTCGAAGCGCTTGCGCAGAAGAACGGCTGGGCATTTCTCGCCCACCGAACCGACAAGCCGCCGCAGACCGCGCTACTGGCGTTGTTCACCGCGCTCGGTGATCTGCGCGTTTGGAAATCGTAAGTCATGGGCGCGCTTAGTTTTACATCTCCTTTCATTTTGCTGGCGCTCGGCGCGCTGCCGCTAATCTGGCTGCTGCTGCGCGCCACGCCGCCTTCGCCAAAGCGCGAACGCTTCCCGGCGTTCATCATTCTGCGGCAACTGACAACGGCGGAGGAAACGCCTGACCGCACGCCGTGGTGGCTGCTGCTGCTGCGCTTGTTGCTGGCGGCGATGATCATTCTGGCCCTCGCCGGGCCCGTGTTAAACGCACCCGCACCGGGAGCGCAAACCGGACCCTTGCTGCTGGTCGTCGATGACAGCTGGGCGGCGGCGCAACATTGGCAGGTGCGGCGCGACGCCATGCGCGAAGCTACGGCGCAAGCCGCGCAATCAGACCGGCAAGTGTTTTTGCTCACCACCGCTCCACAGACGACACCACCAATGATGGAACCGATGAGCGGCGAAGCGGCGCGCGCTATTGCGGACGCGCTCACACCCACTCCATTCGCTGCAGATCGCAATGGAGCAGCAACCCGTCTCGCAGAACTTGATCGTTATTTTACGTCCGGCGCTGAAATCCGGTGGATCTCGGACGGCCTTGCGGGCGAAGGCGACGCAACGCTGGCGGCGGCGCTGGCACAGCGCGGCGATGTCACGTTGCTGGTTGATGCGCGCGCGCCGAAATATCTGTTGCGGCCCCTTCCCTTAACCGGCGAGGATGTGGCCTATCGGGTGGAACGTCTCGATACAGGCGCCGGCGCCGAAGGCGTAGTTGTCGCCACAGCACGCGATGGACGCGAACTCGCGCGGTCGGAATTTGAATTTGCACCGCAAGAATCCGCGCATGACGTCACGCTCAATCTGCCGCTCGCACTGGTTAATGAAATGTCCGTTATACGCCTTCAAGGCGTCGCTTCGGCTGGCGCGGTGCATCTCACCGATGCACGCGACCGGCGTGCGCTTATCGGCCTCGCCCGCAATTCGCAAAGCCCGCGCGACGAATTGCTGACCGGCGATCATTATATCAAACAGGCGCTGAAACCTTATGCCGCGTTCCTCGACGATGACCTCTCAGCGCTGCTTGAGTCAGACGCCTCTGTCATCGTGCTTGATGATGTCGGCCGACTGCGCCCCAGTGAACGCGATGCGCTTTCCGCCTGGGTGGAACGGGGCGGCGTGTTGATCCGTTTTGCAGGGCCGGTGCTGGCGGAAGCCGCGCAGGATGGTACGCCGGAATTGACGCCTGCGCCTTTGCGCGGCGGCGGACGCGCCTTTGGCGGCGCCCTCACCTGGGATACGCCGCAGCGGCTTGATGTCTTCGCGGCCGAAAGCCCGTTTGCGGGGCTCGCCATTCCCGATGATGTGTTCATTCGCCGGCAAGTGCTGGCTGAACCCGGCGGCGAAACGACAACGCGTACATGGGCGCGACTCGCCGACGGCACGCCGCTGGTCACCGGCCTGCGTCAGGGCGCAGGCGTGATCGCCCTCTTTCACGTGACGGCGACGCCTGACTGGTCCGACCTTCCCCTGTCGGGTTTGTTTATCGAGATGCTCCGGCGGCTGACGTTTTTATCCTCCCTTGGCCCCGAAGCCGCCGAGGATGGCGAAGATGCGCGCTATGCGCCGCTGCGCGCGCTTAGCGGTGAAGGCCGCCTGTCGCGTCCCGACACTTCGGCGCGCGCCTTGACCGCAACTGAGCTCGCGCAAGCCCCGTCACCCGAACGCGCGCCTGGGTTTTACGGAGCACCTGAAGCCTCTTTGGCGCTGAATGCGGTTTCCGCTGCAACTCAATTTGCACCGCTCGCCATTCCCGGCTTGAGGGCAACGCCCTACATCGCGGCGCCGCCGGTCACACTTGGTGCACCCTTGATTCTGGCGGCGTTCGTGTTGCTGCTTGTCGATGGCCTGCTGGCGCTGGTCCTGAGCGGCCGCCTTCCCTGGCGCAGCGCAGCGGCGGTGATGATTATCGCCGCACTGACGCCTTTGCCTGCAAACAATGCGATGGCTCAACCGCTCGATGCCGCTATAGAAACAAAGACGGCGGAGGCGGCGCTGACCACACGCCTCGCTTACATTGCCTCCGGCGATCCGGCCATTGACCGGCTCACTGAACAAGGCCTCGCCGCGCTCAGCCGCGAGCTATACCGCCGCACGGCGATAGAGCCTGCGCCGCCGGAACGCATCGATCCCGATACAGATGACCTTGCTGTTTACTCTTTCCTTTATTGGCCCGTAGCGCCCTCCGCCGAAACGCCATCAGACGCGGCGCTCGCCAATATCGAAAACTTCATGCATTTCGGCGGACTGCTGCTCATCGACACACGGGACGATGAGCGCGCTGTCGGCGCCGGGTCTACGCCGGAAGGGCAAGCCCTGCAGCGCATTCTGGGTGCGCTGGATATTCCACCGCTGACCCCTGTGGACGATCAGCATGTCTTGTCGCGTTCGTTTTACCTGCTGAACAATTTATATGGCCGCACGAACAACAACCCGGTCTGGGTTGAAGCCGATTCAAGCGGCTCCAATGACGATGTCACCTCGATCATCATTGGCGGGCGCGACTGGGCCGGCGCCTGGGCGGCGGACAGTTTTGGACGGCCCGTTCGGCCTATGGGCGCTGGCGGTCCGCGCACGCGCGAACTCGCCTATCGCGCCGGAGTGAACATGGTGATGGTCGCCTTCACCGGGAATTATAAATCCGATCAGGTGCACACGCCGATCCTGCTGGAGCGGCTTGGCAAGTGATCGAACTCCCTTTCAACATTGTGCTCGATCCGATGCTGCCTGTATGGGCATTGATCGCCGCCGCTGTCGCCGGCGCTGTCTTCTGTTTGGTATCGCTTGTTCAGCGCTGGCGGAGCGGGATCGCGCGGACTTTCGCAGTGTTCTTTTTATTCTGTCTTCTCTCCGGCCCGATGGTTCGCGAGGCGGAAACGACGCCACTGAATGACATTGCCCTGATCCTGATCGATGAGAGCGCCAGTCAAACCCTCGACAATCGCGATACGGTGACGGCGGAGGCTGCGGAAAAATTGCAAGCCCGCCTCGAAGCGATGGGCGGCGTCGATGTTGAAACCGTGCGTTTTGCCGGCGAGGAAGAAACCCGCACCGTAAACGCATTGCGGCAAGCTGTCGCCGATACGCCGCGCGCGCGGCTGGCCGGCGTCTTCGTCATCACCGACGGACAGGCTGCCGACAAAAGCGAAGTCGACGAGCCGCTGAATATCGACGCGCCAGTGCATTTACTGACCACCGGCTCTCCAAGCGAGTCCGATCGCAAGATCACGCTGATCAATGCGCCGCGATATGGCATTGTCCGCCAGTCGGTGCGCGTGAGTTTTCGCATCGACGACCTCGGCCCGGATGAGGTGCTGCTGAGCGACGCCAATCCCGCCATGGTGACGCTGCGCATGGGCGGCGAAGAAATCCTGCGCGAGGCGGTGCCGATCGGCGCAGAAGCCGGATTCGATGTTCCGCTGAACCGGCCAGGCCAGACGATCATCGAACTGGAAGTTGCAGAGCGTTCAGGCGAACTGACGACCCGCAACAATATTGCCGTCCTGCCAATCACCGCCGTGCGCGACCGCCTCCGCGTCTTGCTGATTTCGGGCGAGCCGCATCCGGGCGAGCGCGTCTGGCGCAATTTGTTGAAATCAGACCCGGCCGTCGACCTCGTTCACTTCACCATCCTGCGGCCCATCGACAAGAATGACGGCACGCCGGTCGACGAGCTCGCACTGATCCCTTTCCCGCAGGATGAGCTTTTTATCGACAAACTCGACGAATTCGATCTGCTAATCTTCGATCGTTACGCATATCGCGGCGTCCTATCGTCATTTCACTTCGACAATATCGCGCGTTTCGTTGACGGCGGCGGCGCCGTGCTGATCGCATCGGGGCCGGAATATAATGGGCCTTTAAGCCTCGCGAACCGGCGTAATCTTTCTTTCATCCTTCCTGCCCTTCCCGGCGGACGGGCCATTGAGCAGGCGTTCCGGCCAGAGATCACCGATCTCGGTCAGCGTCACCCGGTAACCGCCGGCTTGCCGGACGCCGATATTTGGGGCCGCTGGCTGCGCGTCATGCCCGTGACGCAAACGCGCGGCGAGACCTTGATGAGCGGACCCGGCGGCGCACCGCTTCTTATTCTTGATCGGATCGGCGAAGGACGTGTCGGCCTGTTCCTCTCCGATCATGTGTGGTTATGGGCGCGCGGCTTTGATGGCGGCGGTCCGCATGCGGAACTTCTGCGCCGTATCGCGCACTGGCTGATGAAAGAGCCAGAGCTTGAGGAAGAAGCACTCGCCCTGCGCGTTGAGAATGGTGATCTTATTGTCGAACGGCGTACTATTTCCAATGCTGCGCCCGATGTCATGCTGACGGCGCCTGAAGGCGACGTCACGGAACTCGCTCTGAATGAAAGTGCTCCCGGCCTGTTCACTGCGCGGCTCAACAATCCTCCGCGCGGTCTCTATAAAGCGACATCTGGCGATCTTTTTGCGATTGGCGTTGTGGGGCTTGAAGCTGCACCCGAGTTTCAAAATGTGGTGTCCACGGGCGATGGTTTGCGGCCCTTGAGCGAAGCGACGCGCGGCGGCGTCTTCGCCATTCGCCGGGGCGGTGGCGCAGAGATCCCAGAACTGCGACAAGTGCGAGGCGAAAATGCAGCGCGTTCAGGCGATAGCTGGGCCGGTCTGCTGGAGCGCGACGCGGAGCGCATCGACAATGTCAAAGACGCCCCGCTCGCGCCGGCGATTTTATGGCTGTTGCTGATTGGCCTGTGTTTGCTCGCCGCATGGGCGATTGAAGGCGGCCGTCTGACTCGCAAAGGCCAACAGGGTTAATCAAAATCAACCCTGATCGCGCGCGATAAATTTAAGCATTTGTTTAACGGCGCCGAAAATCACGGCGTCTATTCTGTGCGCCAATCATTTGCACAGCAGGGAGCATTCGCGTGGCGTTTGCAGCGAACAAAAAACAGAGCAGCGACTCCGCCAAACGGCGCAGCCCGCTTGCTGGGTGGCTCGGTAAGAAAACCGTCGAAGCCGAAAACGACATGCCGGCGATGGATGTGGCGGGCGGTCTTGATCGCGCCATGCGAAACCGCCGGGCCGTTATTGAAGAGCCGGATCCGGAGACGCGGGAAAATCCCGTCCGCGATGCCCTGACCGCGATTGAGGCTGCGCTGTACGCAATTGATCGCGTGCGCGACATTCTCGAACAGGCCTGCGAAGTGGCGATTTCCGCCAAGGATATTGGCGAAGTCGGCGGCCGGGCCTTGCTTGCCGAAAGCTATGACGAGCTGCGCCTGTCGATCAACGAGGCGCTCGACAAGATCGACCCGCGCGCCGCAGTGCTGATCGGCAAGGGACAGCGCCATATTGATGTGATGCTTGGCGGGCGCACGAAATACTCCGTGTCGCCGATCCGGCTCGATGTCAGCGAAAAAGGGCTCGACCTGCCGCCGCCGGTTGACGCGTTCTCCACTTATGAGGAGATCGACAACGTCCTGTCACAGCTTGATCTGGCGCTTGGCCGCGCCGACCGCGCCGCCGCGAGCTATTGCCGCGACGCGCAGTATCTGATCGCGCGGATGAAAGCCGATATCGCCCAAAACGCCGCTTAAACGGGAAAAGAACAAGTCTCGCCGACCGATGGGCGGGAGACGCGCACTTCGGCGAGGCCGGGGAATTGCGGTTTGAGCTTGGCCGCCGCCCAGCGGCAAATATTTTCAAGGGTCGGGCGCTCAAGTCCTTCAACCTCATTCAACAAGCGATGGTCGAGCGCGTCGTGCAATTGCTGAAGCGCGTCGCCAACATCGCCGAAATCAACCACCCAGCCGGTCTCGGCTTGCGGTTCGCCCTCGATCACCACTTCGAGCAAGAATGAATGTCCGTGCAGCCGCGCATAGGGGCGCGCGTTCGGGTCATGGTCGAGATAGTGCGCGGCGTCGAAACTCATCGACTTGACGATGCGCATGGCGGCAATCCTTTTTCATCGCTCCGCTCGGCGGCCTACGGAATGCCCAGCAATTTGTGGGTCTGCAGGCTGAGGCGCCATTGCGGATGCTGGCGGCAATATTCCACGGCGGCGGCGGTCTCCGCCTCGCGCGAGGGCCCGTCCATAGGCTGCAAAAAGAAAAAGTCAAATGCCAGGCCCTCAAAGGCTTCCGGCGGCGCATCCGATTGTTGGTAAACGAGCTTTAGCTCATTCCCGGTCTTCTGTGCGAGAGGCGCGGTCGATTTCGGACTGACGCAGATCCAGTCGATGCCCGCCGGAGCGGCGATTGTGCCGTTGGTCTCAACGGCAATCTCAAATCCGGTCTTGTGAAGCGCATCGATCAGCGGCGCATCAAGCTGCAAGAGCGGCTCGCCGCCGGTGCAAACAACATAGGGTTGTCCTTTGAAGCTGTTTTTCGGCCAGGCGCTCGCGACCGCCTTTGCGAGAGCGTCCGCGCTTGCAAACTTACCGCCGCCCTCGCCATCGACGCCGACGAAATCCGTGTCGCAGAATTTGCAGACAGCCCCGGCCCGGTCGCGCTCCAGCCCCGACCAGAGATTGCACCCGGCGAAACGCAAGAATACGGCCGGCCGGCCGCTCTGCGCGCCCTCGCCTTGCAGCGTATAAAAAAGTTCTTTGACGGCGTAGGTCATGGCGCGGGTTTTAGGCGAAACCGGCGCTCTTACCTAGAGGCCAATAGGGCTTAACACCGGCCAGTCACATTCGCTGCGGTGCATCTTGACTAAAATGGCTAAATGAGGACGCTCTCCTCAATATTGGGGCGCAGCGCAGTTTGGTTCAGAGTAATGCAGATCACTCCCCCTTCCAGCACAATACGGTCTTTCTTCATCGCGGGCGCATGCTTTGCCTTACTGAATGGCTGCGGCGGAAGCGGTTCAAGCTCCAGCTCCAGCTCCAGCGCCATTCCAAACCCAACGCCGGCCCCGCCGTCAAGCAGCGGCCCGACATGGACGTCGGGTGTCTTCGCACCTGCAAGTCAGTTCAAAGACCGGTGCCGGGTTGTGCGCACCGGCGTCGACATCGAAGGCTTTCCCTTCCCCGACATGCTCGGCTCGACGCTGCTTGAAAATTTCTGGCTGCGGTCATGGACGCGCGAGACGTATCTCTGGAACACGGAAGTCGTCGATCGCAATCCCGCCAATTACGCCAATCGCCTCCAATATTTTGACCTGTTGCGCACCACCGCAAAGACGGCGTCGGGAAAAGACAAAGACGAATTTCACTTCAGCCAGCCGACCGCCGACTATCTCGAGCAGCGCAATTCTGCGCCAACCGCCGGCTACGGCGCGAGCTACGGCTTTATCTCCTCGACACCGCCGCGCGATATACGAATTCAGTACACCGAACCCGGTTCGCCTGCTGCGGACCAAGTGATGGGGGTCACCAACCTGCCGCGCGGCGCGCGCATTCTTCAGGTCGACGGGGTCGATCTGGTCAACGCCAACACGCAAGCGCAAATCAACACGCTCAATAACGGGTTGTTTCCGGCGGCCGCAGGAGAAATGCACACATTTGTCGTGCGCGACGACGGCAGCGCCCTTGACCGGACCGTCATGTTGATTTCCGACGATATTGCAACCAGCAGCGTCAACAAAGTCAGCATTATCAGCACGGCGACTGGCGATGTTGGCTACGCCCTGATCAACACGTTCAGCCCTTTCGCGTCCGAAGCTGACATTGTCGACGCTATCACGACGATGGATAATGCCGGCGTCTCAGACGCCATTCTCGATCTGCGTTACAATGGCGGCGGTCTCGTGGCGGTTTCGGCCCAGCTGGGCTATATGATCGCCGGCAATGCGCAAACCTCCGGCAAAACTTTTGAGGCGCTTCAGTTCAATGCCGCCGCCGGCAATCGCGACCCGGTGACCGGAGAGATCAATTCTCCCGTTCCTTTTATCAAGACAGCGCTCGGCTTTTCGCTGCCAAACGGCACGCCGCTGCCCTCTCTTAATCTCAACCGTGTTTTCATCCTGACAACGGGAGAAACCTGTAGCGCCAGCGAATCTGTCATCAATGGATTGCGAGGCGTCAATGTCAACGTGGTGCTGATTGGCGGCACGACCTGCGGCAAGCCCTTTGGATTTTATCCTGAGGATAATTGCGGCGAAACTTATTACACCATCCAGTTTCGCGGCGTGAACGATAAGGATTTCGGCGACTATACCGACGGGTTCGCGCCGCAAAATTCAAGCGATGCGTTCAGTGTGAAAGCCCCGGGATGCGTTGTCGCCGATGACTTTAGTCATGAGCTCGGCGATGAGGCCGAGGCTCTGCTCGCCGCCGCCTTGAACTATCGCGCGACAAGCTCCTGCCCGGCCGTGCCGGTGATGTCAGCGGAGGCGCGCATCGCCGCCAGCACCAGCGAAGTGCAGATTGCGATTACGCCGCCCCGGAACATCATGGACAGCAATCGCGACATGAAATTGCCGAACTAAGCGGAAAGCAACCGCCCGGCGCTGGCGTGCTCTGCCTCCAAGACATTGAGAATTTCAAGAGACTTACTTCGCCTGCTTGACGGCTTTGCTCAGGAGTTTCAACCGGCCATTGGCGCGCTTAATCGCCTCATCGAGTTTTTGAAGATTTTCCGCAACCTCGCCGGCTTCGGCTTCTTCCTCCGCCAGCAATTCGCGAGCCGCCTGCAGCTCCGCTGCAACTGCAGACAAGCCGTCATCGCCGGGACGCAAACGCGGGCGCGGCGCGGCTTCGTCTTTGCCACCCTTGGCCATGAGGCCGCCAAACACCGCGCCGAGGAAAAACGCGGCCAGCGCAAGCGGCCAACCTGTGGCGATCATGTGTGTCAGTGCTTGCATGTCCATCGCACGTTAACCCTGGCGCGCGCGCAGTTCATCTTAAAACACGCGCAGGCGAAATTTCATTCCGGGGCAATTGAAGCAAGGGATGGGCCAAAGCTGTCTCAGAATAGCAAAACCGCCCATATCTCTATGGGCGGTCATGCGACTTGGTTAACTGCGTGCTGATCGAATTAGCGTGGGGCCATCACCATCACGATTTGACGGCCTTCAAATTTCGGAAACTGTTCGACCTTGGCCAATTCTTCAAAGTCGTCCTGCACGCGCTTCAGCAGATCGGAACCGCGCTCCTGGTGCGCCATTTCACGACCGCGGAACCGCAGCGTCACCTTGACCTTGTCACCCTCTTCAAAGAAACGCCGCATCGCTTTGACCTTCACCTCATAGTCATGGTCATCGATGTTGGGCCGCATCTTGATCTCTTTGATCTCGACGATTTTCTGCTTCTTCTTGGCCTCAGCCTTTTTCTTTTGCTGCTGATATTTGAATTTGCCGTAATCGAGAATCTTGCAAACGGGCGGCGCTGTTCCTGGCGACACTTCGACAAGATCAAGGCCGGCTTCAGCGGCAATGGCGATGGCTTCAGGGGTTTTCACAACGCCGCGCTTTTCACCATGATGGTCGATCAGGAGGACCTGCGGGACGTCGATTTCGTCATTGATGCGCGGCCCGTCGTTTTTGGACGGTGCGGCGTTAAAGGGTCTGCGTGCTATGGACTTCTCTCCATTGGTTGCTAACAAAAACGTTCTGACGCCATTTCCGTGAGAAACGGTTAACCGTAATCCCGAAATGCGACAGAGGGGCGGATATATAAGGCTTTTGGCCCATCAATCAACGGGGCCATTGAACAAGCGCGAAGGATAATTGCGCCTCAACGGATTTGCGCCGTCATCGCCGCGCCGTGGCCGTGATTGATGAGGCCCATATTATTCAGCGTACGCCAAACGAAGGCGGGATCAACGTCGGCTAGACCTGCGCCGCTCTTGTCCTGCGGCGCGGTCATGGTGACGATATGACGGCCCTCAGCCGAAAATGGCTGTTTGGCCGAACAGATCACGACCCCTTCACACCCGACGCTGAGCGCCAGCTGCAGCTCTTCAGCGCAGTCGCTGACGAAGAAAGCCGCCTCCTGGGCGAGTGCTGCAAGCTGCAAATGGTCGGTCTTGCCGGTCAGATCGACCAGTTGCGGCGCCTCGTGCGCGATTTCATCTCCGAAATGGTGCAGCGATTTCGACCCGGCCAGCACCGGCATAATGCCGGCTTGCGACATTTCCCGGGCCAGCCCCGCATAGCCCGCTGCGGACCAGCGGCTTGCATCCGGCTCACCCGGCAACAACAGACC
Source organism: Hyphococcus sp. (assembly GCA_021604585.1). Taxonomy (GTDB): domain Bacteria; phylum Pseudomonadota; class Alphaproteobacteria; order Caulobacterales; family Parvularculaceae; genus Hyphococcus. Next base: position 71,861 of record BQJG01000002.1, on the reverse strand, counting down.
AAAAGTTCCAGAAATTCCGTACCAGGAGGGCTGCATGTTGGCGCTGTCTTTGCGCGCAGTCACCGCCCAGCTGAGATTTGGCAGTTTGTTTTCGATGGAAAGCCCCGCATTCATCGCCAGCTTTTCAAAACTAGGCGTCTCTTGCTGCCCGCCCTTTGATGGCTTGCCCGCGGGTTCGGCCGAGAACCATTTCGGTCCAAACAGGCCCAAAGCGGATTTCAAACGCCGCGCGGGATCATTGCCTGAAAGATCGTAGACCTGCTCAAACTTTGACGTTTTTAACTGCCGTATAAATTCTTTGCGCGCTTCGGCGTCTTTCAGATTGGGCATCGCCGCGACCTGATCGAAATAAGGCGAAGCGCGCGCAATACGCTGCAGGCCCGGTGTCGTCAGCAAGCTGATCTTTGCTTTTGGATGCGCGTTTCGGATGGCCTCAAAGGCCGCGTCCGCCGCTACGAATGCGGTCAGGCCATCAGTCTTTACGATCAAAATATTGTTTTGTTTACGCCCTAACATGCCGCCCCATTACGCCCGTTCCGCCAGTAGCGCACGATACACCCCAAGAGTCGCGTCGCACATAGCCGCCGAAGAAAATAAACTGGCCACCCGCTCACGCGCATTCTCGCCCATGACTGTACGCGCTGTCTCACCCATATCGATGACGTTGACGATGGCTTGTGCGAGCGCCGGCGCATCGCCTGGCCCGGTCAAGAATCCGGTCTTGCCGTCGATCACCGTTTCAAGCGCGCCGCCATGATTGGTCGCGATCACCGGCCTTTCCATGGCGCCCGCCTCGACCGCCACCCGGCCGAACGCTTCCGGCGTCGCCGACGGCGCGAGAACGGCGTCCGCCCACGCATAGGCGGCTGGCATGTCGGCGCAATCGCCAACCAGTTGGACCATGTCGCGAACCCCACATTCGTCAATCACCGTGCGCAACCGCTGCTCGTAAGCTCGGCGGCCCTGCGCACCCCCGCAAAAAACTAGCGATAAAGCGGGGCTTTGGCCAGTGGCGGCGCGCGCGCCCAGCACCTGTTTTACGGTCCTGACGGCCTCAATCGCCGTCTCATGCCCCTTCCAAGGGGTAAGCCGGGCAGGCAGCAAGAGCTTGAACCCGGGATTTTCCCCAAGCCCCCAACCCGCCGCCAGCGCATTAACCCTTTCTGCGGAAACCTTTTTGGGATCAAACAGATCGATATCAACGCCGCGAGGGATAATCGCGATCCGGTCCGCTGCCGTCCCGGCAAGCGCCGTGATCCGGTCTGCGGTGAAGTGCGAATTGGCGATCACCCGGTCCGCCCGCAACATGGACGAATTGTAAAGCCTTTTGACCGGCCCCGCCGCTGAATAGGCCCCGTGATAGGTCGTCACATAGACGGCGCCCGTCCGGCGGGCGGCGAAGTAAGCGCTCCAGGCTGGTGCACGCGAACGCGCATGTATGATGTCGACTTGCTCCCCGTTGATGATGTCGCTCAACCGCTTTGCATTGGCCCAGATGGTCAGCGGGTTTTTCGACGCCGCCGTGCCGCGAATGGTCTCGCCGCCAGCATTGCGGATAGCCTCTTCCAGCCGCCCGCCCTCGCTGAACACCAGCGCCCGGCCGCCGCTTCTGACCACCGCCTCGGCGATCTCTAGGGTCGTGCGCTCAGCGCCGCCCGCATTGAGGCGCGGAACGACCTGAAGAACAGTTTTTTCAAAGCGGTCCATGACGCTAATCATAGACGTGTTCTCGGGCGCGCAAAGCAATAACCGTTAACCAATTGACGGCATAAGCCGCCGCACGGCATGAACAGGCATGAGCCTCAATACCCAGCACGGAAAGCCATGGCCGAAAGGCGCAGTGATCTACCAGATCTATCCGCGCAGCTTTCTCGATTCCAATGATGACGGGATTGGCGACCTCAGCGGCATCACCGCGAAACTCGATTATGTGGCGAGCCTCGGCGTTGACGCGATCTGGCTGTCGCCATTCTTCACATCGCCCATGCGCGATTTCGGTTACGATGTTGCTGATTATTGCGGCGTCGATCCGGTGTTTGGAATGCTCGCCGATTTCGATGCGCTCATCGCAAAGGCCCACGACCTCAAGCTCAAGGTGATCATCGATCAGGTTTATTCGCATACGTCGGATCAACACCCCTGGTTTGCGGAAAGCCGCCGCGACCGAACCAATGACAAAGCCGATTGGTATGTGTGGGCGGACCCAAAACCAGATGGTACGCCGCCTAATAACTGGATGTCGGTTTTTGGCGGCGTTTCATGGGAGTGGGACGCGCGGCGCGAGCAGTATTATTTGCATAACTTCCTCACCAGCCAGCCTGATTTGAATCTGCATAGCCGTGCGGTTCAGGACGCCCTGCTGGATGTGACACGCTTCTGGCTTGATCGCGGCGTCGACGGGTTCCGGTTGGATGCAATCAATTTCGCCATGCACGACCCAAAATTGCGCGACAATCCGCCGGCGAAAATTGGCGATCATCAACCAAAGCGAACTTTCGATTTTCAGGAACATATTTACAATCAGTCGCATGCCGATATTCCAAAATTTTTGCAACGCATTCGCGCCGTCACTGATGAATACAAAAACATCTTCACCGTGGCGGAAGTCGTCGGCCCGAACGCCCATAAGGAAATGAAGGCCTTCACAGCGGGCGAGACGCACCTCACCACCGCTTATAATTTTGATTTTCTTTACGCGGATGAGTTGACCCCAAAGCAGGTTATCCGTTCGCTTTCAGCGTGGTCCGGCGAGTCGCGAGAAGCGCTTCCCGCATGGGCGTTTTCAAACCACGACGCACCGCGCTGTATCTCGCGGTGGGCGCCAGACTCCCAAAACTCAACCGCCGATCCCACTCAAGCGGCGAAACTGTATCTGCTGTTGCTCATCGCGTTGCGCGGCGACATCTTCGTCTATCAGGGCGAGGAACTGGGCCTGCCGCAGGCCGATGTGGGGTTTGACGATCTGCAAGACCCCGAAGCCATCGCCAACTGGCCAGAAACACTCGGCCGCGACGGCGCACGAACACCCATGCCGTGGGAGGCAACGGGAATAAATGGCGGTTTTTCCCGCGCAAAACCGTGGTTACCCTTTGATCCCCGTCATATCCCCATGGCGGTCGATGCGCAGGAGGGCGATCAGGCTTCGGTGTTAAACTTTGCCCGCGCCGCGATTGGCTTGCGACGCGCCTCACCCGCCCTCCGCGAAGGCGCCATCAAATTCCTGGAGGCGCCCGAAGGCGTGCTCGCCTTCATCCGCAAAAGCAGCAGCGAAACACATCTTTGTCTCTTTAACTTTTCGCAAAACGGCCTGGCGCTTCCCAAAAGCTTTGCCGGGCTGGGCGCCGTCCGGCTCTCTGCGGGACTGCAAATCAATGCCACGCCAAACGCCTTGTCAGCCCTGACAGGCGTCATCGCCGCCATTAACCAGGAAGAGTTGGCCAATTTGCCCAAAGCGGTCATAAACGCCTGAAACGGCGCGACCATTGCAAACGCCGATATGTTTAGGAATGACTGCGTTGAAGAAAGCACTGATCACTGGCGCCGCCGGGTTTATCGGATCTCAGACCGCCAAGCGGCTTAGCAACGCCGGCTGGGCGGTGACTGGCGCCGATAATTTCAATGATTACTACAATCCCGCGCTGAAGCGCGCGCGCGTCACCGCGCTTGGCGATGCTGTCAAAGTCCATGAGATCGACATTGCCGATGCGCCGGGTTTCTCAAGCTTGGTGCAAGACACAGCGCCGGATGTCATCATTCACCTCGCCGCGCAGGCAGGCGTCCGCTACTCCATCGAAAACCCTCACGCCTATGCACATTCCAATCTCAACGGTCACTTATCAGTGCTGGAAGCATGCCGGAACGCGAAAGGCCATCCACATCTGATCTACGCTTCATCGAGTTCGGTTTATGGCGGCAATGCGAAAACGCCCTTCAGCGAAACCGATCCGGTCGACAATCCGGTTTCGCTCTACGCCGCGACAAAGCGTGCTGACGAACTGATGAGCACGACCTACGCACATCTATACGGGATCAACCAAACGGGCCTGCGTTTCTTTACGGTTTACGGACCATGGGGCCGGCCAGACATGGCCTATTGGACATTCACCGATAAAATTCTGAAAGGCGAAGCGATCCCGGTTTTCAATCACGGCAAGATGCGCCGCGATTTCACCTATATCGATGATGTCACAGCCTGCATCGAAAAGATTGCCGACGCGCCGCCGGCTTTCAAACCGGATGAACGCCCGCACCGGCTTTACAATATCGGCAATCACACGCCCGTTGAGTTGCTGGAATTCATTGGAGCGCTTGAAATCGCCATTGGCAAAACAGCGACCAAAGAAATGTTGCCGATGCAGCCCGGCGATGTTGTGGAAACTTACGCCGATGTCGCGCGGCTTTCCGCCGATTATGGATTCAATCCATCAACGCCAATCTCGGAAGGACTGAAATCCTTTGTCGACTGGCGCCGCGCAAACGCGAAATTCTAGCACGTCCTGGTGTTGCCCACTGGCCTTTCCGATTGAGCCGTAATAGACTGAAAAACAAGGGAAATTATAACCCTTGTGAATGCAGTCATTCCCGGAACGGTCAGGCCTTTCATGTCTTCACCTTACGACGCGATCATCATTGGCGGCGGTCATAACGGTCTTGTATGCGGGTTCTATCTCGCCAAGGCGGGCCGCAAGGTTTTGATCCTGGAGCGCCGCGATATTGTCGGCGGCGCGGCGGTGACGGAAGAGTTTCACCCCGGTTTCCGCAACTCCGTAGCCAGCTATTCTGTCAGTCTTCTCAATCCAAAAATCATCGCCGACATGGAGCTGGCGCGTCATCGCCTCAAAGTCATCTTGCGGCCGATGTCGTATTTCGCACCAACGCTCGACGGGAAGAGTCTTCTGCTCGGCCGCGATAGTGCGGAGAATATCGAAACCATCCGCAGATTGTCGCCGAAAGACGCGCTCGCCTATCCGGCCTATAATGACCGCCTCGAAAAGCTGGTCGATCTCTTCCGCTCGACGCTTTTGGAAACCCCGCCCAATCTCGGCGGCGGCGTGCGTCATATGTTCTCTGCGGCGATGCTCGCCAAGCGCGCTCATGAACTCGGCATTGAAGGCCAGCGCGATCTGATCGACTTGTTCGGCAAGAGCGCCGGCGAAATTCTCGACAACTGGTTTGAGCTGGATTCGATCAAAGGCATTCTCGGCTTTGATGCGATCACCGGCGCCTATTGCAGCCCCTACACGCCGGGATCGGCCTATGTGTTGCTGCATCACGTGTTCGGCGAGGTGAACGGTGTTAAGGGCGCGTGGGGTCACGCCATTGGCGGCATGGGCGCGATCACGCAGGCGATGGCGTCCGCCTGCCGCGAAGCCGGCGCCGAAATCCGGGTGAATGCGGCGGTGAAGGAAGTCATTCTCGAAAACGATCGCGCGGTCGGCGTTGTGCTCGAAGATGGCACGCCAATACGCGCGCGCGCCGTCTCGTCTAACATCCATCCGCAACTTCTCTTTGGCAAACTCATCCCGGAGGACGCCCTGCCCGGCGAATTCGCCGAACGCATCCGCAACTGGCGATCCGGGTCCGGCGTGTTCCGCATGAATGTGGCGCTGTCGGAACTGCCGAATTTCACGGCCCGCCCCTCCGCCGACGTGCAGTTGCATCACAAGGCCAGCGTGATGATCGCGCCAAGTCTCGATTATCTCGACACCGCCTACACGGACGCGCGCCGCACCGGCTGGGCGAAAAAACCCGTGATCGAGATGCATATCCCCAGCACCTATGACGACTCGCTGGCGCCGCAAGGCCAGCATGTGGCGAACCTTTTTTGCCAGCATTTTGCGCCGGAACTGCCCGGCGGAAAAAGCTGGGACGATCATCGCGAAGACGTTTCCGATGTAGTGATCAACACCATCAACGACTATGCGCCGAATTTCAAAGCGTCGGTGATCAGCAAGATGGCGCTGACGCCGCTCGATCTTGAACGCAAACTGGCGCTGGTTGGCGGCGATATTTTTCATGGGCAATTGGGCATTGATCAGTTGTTCAGCGCGCGCCCGGTGCTCGGTTACGCCGATTATCGCGGGCCGTTCAAAGGACTTTACATGTGCGGTTCGTCGACCCATCCGGGCGGCGGCGTCACTGGCTTGCCCGGCCATAATGCGGCGCGCGAAATCCTGCGCGATATCGGTAAAGGCCGCGCTCCGGCGCGCGCGGCGGCGCTTTGATCGGCTTACGGCATATTCTGTTAGTCGCTGCGTTGCTTCTTGCAACGCCGGCACAAGCGGCCATCGAGCTGGACCGGGTGCGCGTCACGCATCTCGACAATGGACTGACGCTGCTTATTCTAGAAGATCACACGCTTCCGGTGGTTAGCGTGCAAAGCGCTTACAAAACCGGCGGGCGCGACGATCCCGAAGGACGCATGGGGCTCGCACATTTCTTCGAACATATGGCGTTCCGCTCGTCAAAAAATTTTCCTGATAATGGACTTGTCAAAGACATCTATGCGGCTGGCGGCGAGTGGCACGGCTATACGTGGATCGATACGATCACGTTTTTTGCCACGGCGCCAAAAGACGATCTCGATCTATTGCTGCGTATTGAGGCGGACCGGCTCGGACGTCTTCGCCTCGAACCGGAAGTGGTGACCGCCGAAATCGGCGCTGTCATCGCCGAGATGAACGGTTACGCAAACGATCCAGCGACAGTGCTGTTCGATGCGACGCTTGCGGCTGCATTTAATGTTCATCCCTATCGCAAAAACACCATCGGCTATGAAGGCGATGTCAGCGCCATCACCCATGACGACATCGTCGCGTTTTACAAAACCCGCATTGGCCCAAAGACCGCCGTGCTCGCCATTGCCGGAGATGTCGATGCGGATGCAGTTGAAGCACGCGTTAAGAAAATCTTCGGCAAGCTCAAGGGCAAGGCCGAGCCGGTCTTACCGCCGGACAGTGAACCGACAGTCACCGGTGAAAAACGCGTGCGGCTGGAGGGCGCGACCCAGAGCAAGCTTTTCCGCATCGCTTATCCCGCGCCGGCGGCGTCGAGCGACGACTATCCGGCGTTTCTGGTGCTGCAAGCATTGGCCGGCGCGTCCAGCGGCGTATCGTTTTTGCAGAACGATTGGGGCACGCCCGTCGCTAAAGCGGCGTCGCTTGCCGGGATCACCAGCGACATCGCCACTTGGTTCATTCCGACCGCGCAGTCTTATGTGTTTTTGGTCGCTGGTTCTGCCGGGTCAGACGCAGATGAAATCAAAATTGAAAACGCCATACAACGCGCGCTGGACGGCCTCGCAGCCAACGCTGTCAGCGATGAGCGTCTCGCCGCCGCAAAGAAGCAGATTCTGCGCGAGTTGGTTTTGGATGTAGAGACAACCGAAGACGCCGCACATCAGCTTGCCTATTTTGAAGCGATTGGCGCACTCGATCAGTTGCTGTCGCTGAATGAAAAAATTGCGGAAGTGACTGCAGAAGATATTCAACGCGTCGCGGACATCTACCTTCGTCATAACCGCCGCACGATCGGCTGGTTTGTTTCCGGAAGTGATCGCACGCCACCGCCGGCGGAACCTGTCGCCAGACTGACTATGGCCAATGCGCGTCCCGGCGAAGCAGCGCCGGCAAATGACCCCGCGGGCGTGCTGCAAACGCGCAATGGCGTGATCGTCCGGCAGTCTCCCTTGTCGCCGACCGTCGCCATCAAAACTGTCCTTCCGGGTCGCTATGCTTGCGCGCTTTGCAACGCCAACGATCCGGCGCCCGGCGTGACATCTGTTTCGGTGAAAGGGCTGAACGGCGAATTCGATGAGCTGCTTGCGCAAATCCAAGCCGCAATCGCCAGCGCCACGCCTTCAAAAGAAGCGCCCGCAACCAGCAACGACCCCTCAACCCGCCTCGAGCAAATCATTGCCTCGCAATTTGAAGCCGGCACAATCAAAGCCGCACCCCTTCCTGTTTTCGCCGCGATTGCCGGTGACGTTGACCCGAAAGCCGCCGCCGAAAAATTCTCCGCCAAGCTTGGCGCGCCGCAGCCGCTGAACCTGCAAACCAGCCTTCGCGCACCAACCGGCGACGTCATTGTTTCCATCCCGGAAGACAAAGCCCAAGCCGCAATCGGCTATATGGCGGCGGCGCCTGCCCGCAGCGATCCGCAAGCTCTGGCTTGGGAAATGGCGCTATACTTGTTCGCACATGATTATGGCGGGCGGCTCGGCGATGAAGCCATCTCCAATCGGGGCCTCGCCTACTATATCGGGGCCGATTACCGCACCGGCACGAATGGAGGCCTCATCAGCCTTTCCATTGGCGTCGATCCGGCGAAACAGGATGCGCTGGAAAATCTCATGCGGGCGGAGCTGAAACGTTTTGTGGCGGAGCCGCCCGGCACGGCGGACCTGGCAGAAGCCAAACGCCACCTGATCGGGCGGCGGATTAGCGCGGCGCAAAGCAATGAAGAACTCACCGTGGCTCTTGCCGACAGATGGGCGAGGCATGATATGATGAGCACCGAGGATTACGCTGCAGCGGTGAAGGGCGTCACCCTGGAACAGGTTCATGCGATTTTACCCGCCTTTGCCGGCGGTGATATGATTGTCGTCAAAGTCGGCGCCGACCAACGCGCCAAGTAAGGGAGTGCGGAATATGAGCACGACAGCAGAGCAAAGAGTAAAACCCGTTCTGGTGGCCGATGAAGACGCGCAAAGTCTTCCGGCGTGGCTCTATTATGACGAAGATTTTTTCGCGCTTGAGCGGGAGAAAGTCTTCATGCCCGCCTGGCATCTGGTCGGCCATGAAAACGACCTGACGGAGACCGGCGATTATGTGACCTTTAAAATGTATAATGAAATCGCGTTTGTCGTGCGCGGCAAAGACGGAGTCGTTCGCGGATTTCACAATGTCTGCCGCCACCGCGCCGCGCGCATGGTCGATGGCGATCACGGCAATTGCGGGCGCAGCCTCACCTGCCCTTATCACGCCTGGACCTACCAGCTTGACGGCACGCTGTCGGGTGTTCCGTATCTTGAGCAGTATGAGAATTTCGACAAAGCCGATCACGGGTTGACGCCAGTGGAGACCGACAGCTTCGCCGGTTTCGTTTTCATCCGCTTCCAGCCGGGCGGTCCCTCGCTAAAGGAATATATGGCGCCGGTGGCGGAAGAACTCGCCATCTACAAAACCGCTGAGATGAAGCCGCTGCGTCATGTGGGTACGCGCATTCGCGAGGTAAACTGGAAGAACGCCACCGATAATTACGTTGATGCGCTGCATATCCGTGTCGCCCATGACGGTCTGCATGGATTGCTGGGCGATAGCTACCGGTTGGACATCGATCGCGGCGTTCACAAAATCTACAGCGAATTGAAAACCGGCAAAATGGCGTCGCTATCAAACAATCTCTACTGCAAATATTTGCCGCATGTTGACCACTTGCCGCCGGAACGCCAGCGCATGTGGACATACTATAAGATGTGGCCGGGCCTGATGTTCGACATTTACGCCGATCAAATCGACTTTATGCAGTTCATCCCGCTGACGCCAACCACCTGCGTCTTGCGCGAGAGCGCTTATGCGCTTGACGATGACCGCCGCGAAATGAAAGCTGCGCGATACCTCAACTGCCGCATCAACCGGAATGTCAATCGCGAAGACAAAGGCCTCATTGAACGCGTGCAGGCCGGGATGAGCTCGCAGAGCTTTGTGCAAGGCCCGTTAGGCAAGTCCGAAATCTGCTTGCGCCACTTCGCCAAGCAAATGCGCGAGTCAATCCCCCTCGCCCGCTCACGGGAAAAACCGTCACGCGAAAAATTTTCAGAAGCGTTTAACAACTAAGCTGGAACGGCGGCGCCTGCGGGCGCCGTTTTCTTATCCGGCACCAACGCAATGCGGAAATATCCATAAAGCACTGCCAGCAGCGGGTTCAGCATGTTCATGAAGGCGTAAGGCAGATAGTCAAACGTTGCTACATTAAGCGCGCCGGCCATGAAGACGCCGCAAGTGGTCCACGGCACCAGCGCGGAGGTCATCGTGCCTGCGTCTTCGACCGTGCGCGACAGATTGACCGGCGCGAGCCCGCGCTTTTGATATTCCTTCACATACATCCGGCCTGGAATGATGATCGCCATATATTGCGTGGCGGAAACAATGTTCATAAAAATCGAACTGAACACCGTCGCGGTCACCAGCGAGCCAACGCCTTTGATATGACGCAAGAGCGGCGCCGTCAGCCGTTCGAGCAAGCCGGTCGCTTCCATCGCGGCGCCAAAACTCAAAGCGGCGATCACCATCCAGATTATTGTCATCATGCTCGACATGCCGCCGCGGGTTAACAGCCGGTCGAGTTCGGCGACGCCGAGATTGGACTGAAAGCCGGTCGCGATCGCCTGCCAGACGCCTTTGAACAACGCCGCCGCGACCGGCAAGTCGCCATTCGGGTCGGCGAACGCGCGGACAATTTCAGGTTGCTGCAAAACGGCCACAACCCCGCCAAGCAATGCGCCGACAGCGATGGTGGGATAAGGCGGAAACTTCCGAATCGCCAGTACAAATACGACGACCAGCGGGACCATGGTCATCCAGCCAAGATCATACGCCGCATCCAGCGTCGCGCGCGTCTGAGCAATCGCTTCGACGGGGGCGACATCCGCGCCGCGCGTCAGTGAAAAGCCGGAAAAAATTATCACGGCAATCACCAGCGATGGAACGGTTGTCGTCAGCATGTGGCGGACATGGGTGAAGAGATCGACGCCGACCACCGCCGCCGCAAGATTGGTGGAGTCCGACAATGGCGACAGCTTGTCGCCAAAATAAGCGCCGCCGATAACCGCCCCTGCGGTGATTTCCGGCGACAGCCCCATAATGTCTGCAGCGCCCACTAGCGCGAGGCCAACCGTTCCGGCGGTCGTCCACGAACTGCCAATCGACACAGAGATGATCGCGCAAATGATGACCGCCGCCGGGTAAAACCATTGCGGAGAAATCAATGAAAGACCGTAATAGATCATTGCCGGCGCGGTGCCGGACATCATCCAGCTGCCGATCAGCGCGCCAACCGCGAGCAAGATCAGCGAGGCTGGAATTGCGCGAGACACGCCCGCCACCACCGCCTCTTCCAGGGCAGACCATTTCATGCCGTAACAAAGACCGATGATATTTGCAGCCGCCGCAGCAACAAGCAGAACGATTTGCGCCGGCCCCGCTGCGGACGCATCGCCAAACAGCCACACGGCGGAACCCATCAGACCGATCAGCACCAGCACAGGGATTAAGGCGACAACAAGCGGAATCGGTTTCGTCATGGGCGACGCCTCCTTTGGAGGGTTGCTAGTTGTGATAATCAGCGTCGCTTTTCAAAAGCGCGTTTCGCCGCGGCGAGGTTTTTCAACACCACATCGCGTTCCTCATCGGTATTGTAGTTTCCGTCGTGCGCGACTTCTTCAAGTTTTCCTATCCACGAAATGAAATAATCGGCATCCTCTCGCGAACTGATAGGTTTGCCGCCAATCGTCACGTAAATCGGCGATGTCGTGGCGTAAGGGAAGTTGTCCAGCACCAAAGGCGATGCGGTTTTTGAATAGGCGCGAAGCGTCACCCATCCGCTTTCATTGAGCGTAAATTCGCCTTCATAGACCGCAGATTTTCGATCTTGCGAAAGCGGAATTGTTTGCGCAACTTCGCCATTGACAATCACATCCACAGCGTCAACCGGCGTCAGCGATGTCATCAGCGCTTTGATGGAAAGTGTTTGCGCGCCACTTGGCCTGCGCAACTCTTCCCCCGGCCCCGCGCCGTCAATTGTCAGGCTGACCAGCGGTCCATTGGTGGCGAAAGATTTTCCGGCCTTCAGACCCGCGAGCCAATTTGCGGTTTCTGCTGTTGGGTCAGGCGAATCGTCAGCCAACACATAGGTGCGGTTCTGCCCCAACGGACCGCGAAGCGATGAATAATTTGTCATCGCATCCGTGCCGCCGGCGGCGGCGATGCGAAGGCCGGTATTGAGCAGCTTGTGCCAGACGCTTTCGGTGGTCAGCGCATTCGCAAAGCCTACAATTTCCAGATAATCGACCTTGCCGAGAACCGCATCCACGGGAAGCGCATGGGTGAGCCGCCGGTCAGACATGGGCTCCGGCGCAGGCGGATCAAAAGGATGCACATACCCGACCAGTGCGCCCTGCGCATGGGCGAGGTCTGCAATTGTTGAATTGTCCGGATAGAAACTATGGAGCGCCGTCTTCGGATAAGCCACATAATCGCCGAGCAGGTAATGATCCTTCAGACCCAAAAGGCCCATATGCCCCCACAGGCTGGTGTGGAATTCCTGCGCATTGAGAATGGTCGCGTCTGCGCCTTCCGGACTGAGGGGCGTGGGCGTGAAATAATCAATATCGGGAATGCGCTGTTCTTTATTGACGATCAGGTTGAAAACAAGGTCGAGGTCTTCAGCGTCCGCCTGTTTCGCAAGCTTTTCCTGCGTCATCCGGTAGACGCCGCCATAATTCATATGCACATGAACGTCGCCCGAACGCCAGCCGTCAAAAGCTTCAGCATACTGCAATTTTCCAAGGGAAACTGCCTGCTCTACTGTTTGTCCGCGCGTGATATCAACATTCAGATGTTCCGTTTCATACGCCATCCCGCGCCAGATTGTAATGTCCGCCGCGCCTTCGGGAAGCATGATCGTGCTTGCGCTGCTCGTGTGAAAATACATGGTCTCGCTCGCAGATAACGCACGGTCATAATAATCATCTGCATGGATCATCGCGCCTTCAGGCGCGTAATAGCGTTGATCCGCGCCGCGAATGGACACGCGCGCTGATGCCGGCTCCCCTGTCTCATCAACGATGTTAAGCGTCAGCGCGCCCATAGGAGACGCGGCTTTGCGCTGTTTGATTTCCAGCGCTTTGCGCGCGCCGCCGACCACGTCCTGTATGACGATCTCGCCGGTTCCATTTTCGTTAGAGATATAAGCAACATGCTTTGCATCTGGTGACCAGCGCACAGCGTCGATGTCGAAATCGCCATAAGAAAAAGCAAGCGGATAGTTTTGCGATTCGGCATAGGTGAGCCAGAGCTGATGCCATTGCCGTCCGACAAACGAAGAATAGGCGATGCGATTTCCATCGGGCGACCAGTCGGGACGTGTGCGCCAGGCTGTCTCTTCGTCGACGAGCAATTCGGCCGTTGCAGAAAGATCCACCCGCTGCCGGTAGACCGAACCGGAACCATATCCCGCTTCCGGATTCGCGACAAAGATCAGGCTTTCGCCATCGGGAGACCATGACGGACTCAATTCATGATCGATTTGCGAATAGTAATAACGCGGTGTTTCGCTGGTGCGTTCCGGCCGCCACCGCGCGCTGCTCCATTTCCCGTCGACAACGGAAGCGATGGCGATGTGAAAGTGCCCGGTCTCGTCCGTCGTTACATAAGCGATGCGCGCCCCATCCGGCGACCATCGCGGTTCAGTATTCACCGCGCCGTTCGAGGTGACAGGTGTTTCCCGTCCAGATCGCAGATCGCGAATGACAATCTCATACGCGTCGTTCAAATAGCGGGTGAAGACAACACGCTTTCCATCCGCTGAAACATCGGGCTGATAGTCATAACCGGCGCCCGTGGTGAGTTGCATTGCGGACACATCGCCAATGCGCTGGCGCCACAGCCTTCCCTGCATGGAATAAATGAGGCCCTCGCCATCCGCCATCCAATCCAATGAAGACGGCCCGCTGGTCAGGTGCGGGACATACATCTCGCGCCAATAATAATTGTGCGGAACCTTGACTTGTTGCATCACGGGGTCGCGCTCTCCAGCATGGGCGGAGACGGACATTGCCGCCAATAAAGCGAGTGCTGTGAACGCGATGCGGATCATGCAGATGTCTCCGATTTCTTGTCGTCATTCGACGCAACGATGCGCGGCTTCCAGGCGTGATTTTCGGTCAGTCCCTCAAAGGGCTCGCCTTCCAGTACGAAAATTCTGTCCTCGCGCGCTTCGCGAAATCCGATACGCCGGTAAAACCGGATTGCAGCTGCGTTTGACCGGTCCGCCGCGAGGCGTAAATAAACGGCGCCGTCATTGCGCGCGCGTATCAGAACAGCATTGATCAATCGGCGGCCAACACCGGCGCCTTGTTGGTCCGGCGTCACATAGATATCTTGAATGTAAACGCCGCGCCGCCCGCGCCAGGTGGAAAACTCGCTGAAATACACGGCGAGCCCAACAGGCGACCCCTCGCATTCCACGATCAGCGCACGAAAATCCGGATGCGGACCAAAACCGTGCTGACGCACCTCTTCCACGGACAAGACCTCAACATCCGGCCTGCCGGTTTCGCACGCAAGCGCGGCGATCATTTCACGGATCGCTTCAGCGTCATCGGGCGCCGCTTCGCGGATGATGATTTCCTTTGGCATGGCTTAGAAGTTGACCTTGTTCCGGCCCTTCAAGGCAAGCAATTTGCGCGTTTCATCAGGACTTGCCGCTTCGGCGCCGAGGTCTTCGACGATGCGGCGAATCTTCGCGACTTGCTGGGCGTTCGACTCAGCGAGAACACCCGGCGCAATCGTCAAATTGTCTTCGAGCCCGACGCGAACATTGCCGCCCATGATCGCACCCATGGTGGCCATGGCCATTTGTTTGCCTCCAGCCGCGAGCACTGAGAAGTGATAACCATCTGGAAGCACGCGATCAGCGCAACCCTTCATCGCCACGAGATTTTCAACGCTCGCCCCCGCGCCGCCCAGAACGCCTAAAACAAACTGAACGTAGATTGGCGCTTTGATCAGGCCGCGCTTCACATAATATCCAAGCGTTTCGACTTGTCCGAGGTCATAGCACTCGAATTCAAACTTGGCGCCGCGCTTATCGCCGAGATCTTCAACGATCGATTCAATATCCTCAAACGAATTTTTGAATACGCGGCTGCGGGTCGCCGCAAGCAGTTCTGGCTCCCAATTGTGTTTCCATTCATCATGCTTATCGAGCATGGGAAAGGTGCCGAAATTCATTGAGCCCATATTCAGCGAGCACATTTCCGGCGCGAATTCCCGCGCGGGCGCGAGACGCGTATCGAGCGGCATCACCGAACTGCCGCCGGTCGAAATGTTGATAATCGCGCCGGTTTCTTTTGCGATCTTTTTGAGGAACGGACGGAAATGATCCGGATCGGCAGACGGGGCGCCGGTTTCAGGATCGCGCGCATGCAGATGGATGATCGCAGCCCCCGCCCGGGCCGCCTCAATAGAGGCCTCGGCAATCTCATCCGAAGTGACGGGCAAGTATGGGCTCATGGTGGGCGTATGGATCGAACCCGTCACCGCGCAGGTGATAATCACCTTCCGGCCCGTCCCGGCCGTAAGTTTTTCGCTATTTTGTGACGCCGCCGCGCCATTTGGTGAGTTTTTCATATTGCCTGACCGCACCCTTTTCAGGCATTCTGTCAATCAATGAAGACGATTTCAATTATAGTGTGATGGAATGATGATATGACGCCGACCCACGATCAGGACACGGCCCAGTCCTCAAATGACCTCGCATGGCGGCTCGATTGGAATCTGCTGCGCTCCTTCATGGTGATTATGGAGGTCGGCAGCATCACCGAAGCCGCCCGGCGGCTGAAGCTGAAACAGCCAACCGTTTCAAACGCATTGCGCCGCCTGGAAGAGACGCTCGGGCGCCGTCTCATCGAACGGGGGCCGCGCAGTTTTGAACCGACTGCTCATGGCCGCGCGCTTTATGACCAAGTCACGCAAATGTTCGGCTCGATTGAGCGTCTCACCGCGCTCCTTGAAGAAGAGATGGACGATGTTTCGGGCACGGTCGCGATCGCCATGGCGACTCACGTCACCACCCCGCTGATCGACGAAACGTTGTCAGAGTTCCAGGCGCGTTACCCTGACACCACCATATCAATTACAGTGAGTTCAAGCCGCAGCATTCTTGAATCCATCCACGCAAAGCGTAGCGCCATCGGCATTTGCCTGGTGCGCGACCAGGAACCCGGCCTCGAATACCACCACCTCTTCCGCGAAAGCTTTGGTTTCTTTTGCGGGCCAACGCACCGGCTGTTCGGGCGCGGCGACATCAACCTCGAAGACCTTGAAGGCGAGCGCAGTGTTTCGTTCGACACAGACCGGCTGGAAGATGTCTTGCGGCCCGTCGCCATGCTGCGCGAAAGCGCCTCCTTCACTTCGCCGCCAGCCGGCATGTCGAACAATCTGGAAGAAGTGCGGCGAATGACCATCGCCGGGCTTGGCATTGCCGCCTTGCCCATTCACGTCGTAGATCGCGACGTGAATGACGGGTTCCTTTGGCAGTTGCCGCCATACGAAAACCTGCCGGAAATCGATATTTACGCGGTCGTGAACCCGCAAACGCAACTCAATCGTGCGGAACAGGAGTTCGTCAGCATGCTGATCCGCAAGATCGAAGCAACGCCGCTCGAAGAACGCGTCTACGGCGCGGGCATCACCACCGGCATGCCCGCCTCCTCACACGCATAAACGCGCGGCGAACCAACATGACCAATGACGTCAATCGCATTTTCGACTGGTCGCCACAGACGCCGTCGCATTTGTTCTATCAATCCGGCGGACGGCGGCCCTTCATTGCGCGGGCGGAAGGCGTTTATATTTGGGACAAGGAAGGCCGCCGTTTCCTTGACGGCTCGTCGGGCGCCATGGTCTCCAATATTGGACACGGTAACAAACGCGTGCTCGCCGCCATGCGCGAGCAAATGAATGCAACGACCTTTGGCTACCGTTTGCATTTTGAAAATGAACCCGCCGAACGGCTTGCCTCGGCATTGTCCAAACTTTGCCCGCCCGGCCTTGATCGCGTGTTCTTCGCGTCCGGTGGTTCTGAAGCCGTTGAAAGCTGCCTCAAGCTTGCGCGCCAATACGCCATCACAAAAGGTGAGACCAAGCGTACGCTAGTGATCTCGCGCTATCCTTCTTATCATGGCTCAACGTTCGGCGCGCTCGCCGTCACCGGATATGATCCGCTCAACGACCCGTTTGCGCCGATGCTTCGAGCGATGCCAAAGATCCCGGCGCCGCGCGCCTATCTCGATCGCGACAATCTTAGCGACGAACTGCGCGGGCTGAAATACGCCGACTTGCTACGTGATAAAATCGAACAGCTTGGTCCAGAAAATGTGCTTGCTTTCATCATGGAGCCGGTTGGCGGCGCCTCTACTGGCGCGCTGGTGGCGCCGGACAGCTACTACCAGCGTATTCGCGACATTTGCGATGAGTTCGGTGTTCTCCTGATTTACGATGAAGTGATGAGCGGCGCCGGGCGGACCGGAACCTTCCTCGCCGCCGAACACTGGAAGCAACAACCTGACATTATCGCCCTAGCGAAGGGTCTGGGCGCTGGATACATCCCCTTGGGCGCGATGATTGCGCGGCGTGACATTGTTGACGCCGTGGTCAGCGCCGGCGGGTTCATGCATGGCTACACTTACGCCGGCAATCCCCTCGCCTGTGCGGCGGGGCTGGCGGTGCTGCATGAAATTCTCGACCAGGACATGATGGAGAACACAGCCCGCATCGGCGCATTGCTGAAATCGCAGCTTGAAAATTTAATGACGCGCTTTCCCTTTATCGGCGATGTGCGCGGCAAGGGATTGTTGCTCGCGTTTGAGCTCGTTGCTGATCGTGAGACAATGACGCCCTTGCCCAAAGAGGCGGGCGCATTCGCGAAACTCGTTGAATACGCCTATGAAGAACAGCTCATTATTTATTCCCGCCGCACGCGCGGCGGATATGAAGGGGATCACTTCCTCGTCTGTCCGCCCATGGTCAGCGACGAAACCCATGTGGAAGAGATCATCACCAAACTGACCAAAGCCCTGGACCGGCTCGCTGGCGAGCTCAATCTTCCTGTCAATGGATAAGCCTATGAAAGCGGTTCTCGCCGAAGACGAACAAAAGCGTCACTACCCGCCCTCTTACCTCGTTAATGGCGTGCAGCAGCCAAATCCGGAGCGGCCGGACCGCATCGCCATGCTGCTTCAGGGCGCTAAAGACGCAGGATGCGAGGTTGTCCGCCCGGCAAATTATGGCGACGAGCCCATTCTCGCCGTTCATTCTGAACGCTATCTGAAGTTTCTCTCTCGCGCACATCAACGCTGGTCGCATATCAAAGGCGCTTCCGAGGCAGTGACGCCAAACATTCACCCCTATCACCGCCGCAGCTATCCAGACTCGGTTGTGGCGCAAGCCGGATGGCACATGATCGACGCATCAGCGCCAATTTCCGCGGATACGTGGGCAAGCGCGCAATGGAGCGCGTGGAGCGCAGCCCATGCGGCGCAATTGGTGCTTGAAGGCGAACGCGCCGCCTACGCACTGTGCCGCCCGCCGGGCCATCACGCCAATGCAGAAACCGCTGGTGGATTTTGCTATTTGAACAATTCCGCAATCGCCGCCGCTGCGCTGCGTAAAACCCATTCCCGCGTCGCCATTCTCGATGTCGATCTGCACCACGGAAACGGCACACAGGACATTTTTTATGATCGCAGCGATGTGTTGACTGTTTCAATCCATGCGGACCCGGTGCGGTTCTATCCGTTCTTCTGGGGCTATGCAGATGAAATCGGAAACGGCGATGGAGATGGCGAAGGATTCAATCTCAACCTGCCCTTGCCGCGTGGCGCCGACGACGCCGCCTTTCTCGCCGCGCTTGACGTTGCGGTGAAGAAAGTCAGCGCATTCAATCCCGGCGCACTCGTCATCGCCCTTGGTCTCGATGCGTATGAAGGCGATCCCATCGCCGGGCTTGGCGTCACCACCAGCGGCTTCGCAAAAATCGGCGAAACAATTGCAAGCTCTCTATCCTTGCCGACCGTCATCGTTCAGGAAGGCGGTTATCCTTGCAATGAACTCGGCGGCAACCTCACTTCATTTCTGGGCGGCTATCAAAGCCGCATTTAAATGGCGTTGCGCGCAACTATGAAAGTACAATTTATGCGCATTTTTCTGTTCGCGGCCGCTTTGCTCATCGCTTCTCCGTTACAAGCACAAGAAAAAGCCGCCATCTCGCTCGATGATGTGCATCGCATCGTTGATATCACTGAACCGGTGTTTTCACCCGATGGAAATTTCGTTGCTTACACCGCCTCCACTCACAATCTGGAAAAAGATGCGACCGTTAGCGATCTCTGGCGCGTTTCGTGGATGGGCGACGCCGAGCGACTCACCAATACGCCAGAAAAAAGCGAATGGGCGCCCGCCTATGGCGGCGATGTCATCGCATTTCTGAGCGATGCGACCGAAAACGAAGAGACGCAAGTGTTTGTCATGCCGGCGGTTGGCGGCAAGGCGCGGCAAGTCACAACCCTCAAAGGCGGAGTTAGTGAATTCGCCCTCTCGCCCGACGGCAAGTCTCTTATTGCGACGGCGGAAGTCGGCGCTTCTGTTGGCGCGGACCCTGAAAAACCAAAGCCAATCGTGGTTGATCGTTTCCAGTTCAAGCTGGATGGACGCGGCTATCTTGATGAGCGTCGCATTCATCTTTTCCGAGTCGATGCCGAAACGGGCGCCGCCGAACAAATAACCGATGGTGAAGCAGATCACTATTCGCCCGCCTGGTCGCCGGACGGCGCACAGATTTCCTTTGTCGCCAAAAATCCTGCGCGCGAGATTAAAGACCAGGACCGGCATTACGATTTTGATGTTTTTGTCATGACGCCGGAAAAGGGCGCAAAACCACGGCGGGTGTCGGTTTGCGAATGCGCCGATGCTGATCCGGACAGCTATGCAAGACCGCAATGGTCGCCCGACGGAACAAAGCTCGCATGGCTGCAATCGGGCGACGACAAATGGATATACTATTCGCCTTTTGAGCTGACCGTCGCCGATCTAGCGACGGGCGAAGTCAAGCCGCTGGCGCGGATCGATCGCTGGATCTATTCACCGCGATGGTCTGCTGATGGCAAATCGATCATCGCTTTGGTGGAGCAGGATCGCGACACGCTGGCGGCGCGCATCGATATAGAAAACGGAGACGTTGCTTACCTCACATCCGGCGCGCGTTTCGGGTTTGACCTCGCTGTGTCGGCGACTGGCCGGATCGCAGTGCTCGAAGGCGATAATGAGACGCCTTATGAATTGCGCGCGATTGACGGCGACATGCGCGCGCTCACCCGTCACAATGAGTGGCTGAAACAGCGCCGCCTCAGCGAAGTGCGTGACATTGTTTTTCGCAGCGGCAAAACGGAAATCCACGGGCTTTTGACCCTGCCCGACAATTACAAAAAGGGCGAACGCTATCCGTTGATCGTGCGATTGCATGGCGGGCCGGTCTACCAGTTCAGTCATGAGTTTATTTTTGACTGGCGGCTATATGCAGCGAACGGATACGCAGTGCTCTCGGTCAATCCACGCGGATCTTCGGGACGCGGTTTTGATTTCGCACGCGCAATCTACGCAGATTGGGGCAATGCAGATGTGAAGGATATTTCCGCGGGCATCGATCACGCAATTGATTTGGGCGTCGCTGATCCGGAGCGCATCGGCGTTGGCGGCTGGAGCTATGGCGGCATCCTGACAAATTACATGATCGCCAGCGACGCGCGCATCAAAGCCGCGATCAGCGGCGCCGGCATGTCAAACTTTCTGGGCGGTTATGGCGCCGACCAATATGCAAGGGAATATGAATTCGAAATCGGTCTGCCGTGGCGCGACCGCAAGATATATGAGCGTATCAGCTATCCGTTCTTTCACGCAGACCGCATCACTGCGCCGACATTGTTTCAATGCGCGGGCGCGGACTGGAATGTCCCCTGTATCGGTTCAGAGCAAATGTTCCAGGCCTTGCGATCGCTCGATGTAGAAACGGAACTCGTCATCTATCCGGACGAAAATCACACGCTGCTGCGGCCGAGTTTCATTCGCGACCGGCTGGAGAGAAATCTCAACTGGTATAACCGCTATCTGAAAACGGAATAGCTACTCCGCCAGCCGCCCATATTGCTTCAGCACGGCGCGCAGCTCTTCATGATCGATGGCGACGGCGCGATGGCCAAGATCGCCCGTCATGTCACGCGCAGCGACCATCGCGTTGACGATCGCCTCTTCTGTTGCGTCCGCTGTCGCCAGAAACACAGGGTCAAGAATGTCGTTGTCCAGTTTCGACACGCCCCACAGCCCGCCACCCTGATCGGTCATCTCTGCGGTCGAGAATGCGATGAAGATATCCCCCGAACCGTTCCCGGCGTAGCTGCCCATGCGCCCCAGACCGAGCGATGCTCGTTTGGCGACGCGCTTCAATTGCTGCGGCAGCAAGGGCGCGTCCGTTGCGACGACGATAATGATCGAGCCGGTATCGCCTTGCGGTTCGTCATAGGCAAGGTTTTCCGTCAGATGCTTTCCAACAGGCGCGCCCGCAATCCTCAATTCGCTGCGCGCGCCGTAATTCGCCTGCACCAGCACGCCGACCGTGTATTCACCGCCCCTCATCGTCACTATCCGCGACGACGTGCCGATGCCGCATTTGAATTCGTGACAGATCATCCCGGTGCCGCCGCCGACATTGCCCTCTGCGACGGGACCCGCCTTCGCTTTTTCGATAGCGCGCGCAGCATGTTTATCCGTGACGTGAAAACCATTGATGTCGTTCAGATGCCCGTCCCAGGTTTCCGCCACCACCGGCAGCGACCACCAGTAGCCTGTTGAATCGGGGCCGGCCTGGGCGACCCGCCATTTGATCGCACCTTCATGCACGGCGCCGATGCTGTGCGTATTGGTGATCATCACCGGCCCTTCAAGGAATCCGGATTCTTCGATCCAGTGCGTGCCTGTCATCTCTCCATTGCCGTTGAGTGCAAAAAAACCGCCAAAGACGGCGCGGTCCAGCGTTTTGTCGCCACGCGGCAGGATCGCGGTGACACCTGTCCGTACAGCATGGCCGCCGCGAAGATCGCGCATGATGGTCTCATGACCAACCGTTACGCCAGCCACATCGGTGATCGCGTTTAACGGTCCCGGCGTTCCCGAAAACGGAACGCCAATGTCACGCGCGCGCGGCGCGTTTTCGGCGTAAGCGGCGCCCGCCAACAAAACAAACACAAATGCAAGAACACCACGCATCGCTCTCTCTCCTATTCGCAGGCGCGCGCCGGCGCGCCGCCTTTGATGACGCCTTTAATGTCAGACAAGATTGTAATGTCGTCGAGCGGATCGCCGTCAACCGCAATCATATCTGCAAAATGTCCGGGCGAAACGGCGCCGACATCCTTGCTCCAGCCAATCAGTTCGGCGGCGTGCAAGGTCGCCGACTGGATTGCGCGCATGGGCGCCATGCCGTAACGCACCATGTACGGCATTTGTTTTGCGTTATCGCCATGCGGATAAACCCCGCTATCGGTGCCATAGGCGATTTTCACGCCCATCTTCACCGCTTTTTGAAAAACTTCGCGCTGGGTGTCGGTTGTGTCGCGATTTTTCTGCATGGTTTCTTCTGGCCAATGTTCGGCGGTTCCAACTTCGTCGATGTAATCGCCATTATAGATGTCGGCGACCAGAAAAACGCCACGCGATTTCATCATCCGCAACGCTTCATCGTCGAGCAGCGAGCCATGTTCAATCGAAGCCGCGCCAGCGCGCACCGCCATCTTGGCGCCTTCCGCGCCGTGGGCGTGAGCGGCGACTTTCTTGCCATAGCGGTTTGCCTCATCGACAATCGCTTTCATCTCCGCTTCAGACAATTCCGGCAGACCCGGATCTGTCCCAACCGTCAACACAGCGCCAGTTGCGATCATTTTTAATAAGTCGACGCGGTGCTGCAAAAATTCGCGCGCTTTTTGGCGCGCATCATCGGCGCCGCGGACAACGCCGCGGGTCATGTCGTCAGGAACTTTTGCATCATAAGCGAGGCCCGTCAGAGCGCCGCCGCCGCCAGGAATGGTGAAATATCCGCCGGCAACCGCCATGCGCGGCCCCTCCACATATCCCTTGTTAATGGCGTCACGCAGCGCCACATCGGTGAAAGCGCGCCACGAGCCCACATCGCGCACGAAGGTAAAGCCCGCGCAGAGGGTTTTCTTGCCGTTGGCGACTCCCGCCAGCACATCTTCGGCGCCGGTTGTCAGCAATGGGTCGATAATACCGCCCTGTATATCGCCGACCAAATGGCTGTGCATATCGCCAAGACCCGGCAATACCGTGTATTGCGACCAGTCCGTCAACGGACCATCCTCCGGCGCGCCGGCAAAGGCGCTGACGCTTTCCACCCGGCCGTCCACAACTCGAATCAATTGATCGGTCAGCACCGCCGCCTTTTCAACATCAATCAGCTTGCCAGCCCGGACATAAGTTACGTCCGCAGCGTTGGCGCCCGCAAAAAGGCCCATAGACGCGATGAATGTTGCGATAGCCAGCCCTGCATTGGCGCTCTGCGACAACAGCCGTTTACGAATCATGATGAAAATTCTCCTCTCACGACGCCAATCGCGCTATACAAACGCTACGTCTTCAACTTGATCTTGCCCCTTGCCGATAGCGCGGGCAAGGACCTGTGAGGCCGCTCGTGACAATAACGCAAAAGGAACTCCCATGCGCAAAGTCTCCATCGCCGCTCTTTCGCTTTTCGCCAGCACGCTCCCATTGTCCGTAATGGCGGAAGAAACAACACTGACGCCGCCGGAATACAAAGAACAGGCGATTGAAATGCTCGGACGCGCCATTGGTTTCAACACCGTCGAGGGGCAAGGCAATATGGGCGCCTTCGCCGAATATCTTTCAAGTGAGTTGCAAAAGGCAGGGTTTGCAAAAGATGACATTGTCATACGCCCCTTCAAGGACACCGCAACTTTCGTCGCCTATTACCGCGGAACAGGTGAGAAAAAACCGATCCTTATTTCTGCGCATATGGATGTGGTCGAGGCCGATCCAAAAGACTGGACGCGCGACCCCTTCACCATGGTCCGCGAAGACGGTTATCTTTTCGGCCGCGGCGCGACCGATAACAAATTCGGTCTTGTCATGGCGACGCAAGCCTTGATGCGCCTGAAACGAGAAGGCTTTGAGCCGAACCGCGACATCATTCTGGTTTTCTCCGGCGATGAAGAAACGAAAATGGAATCGACCGCTGTACTCGCGGAAGAATTCAAGGATGCCGGGCTTGTTTTGAATACGGATGGCGGCGGCGGCGGACTTGGTCCCGATGGAACGCCGGTCGCCTATTATCTGCAAGGCGCGGAAAAGACCTATGCGGACTACACCGTGTCCATGACAAACCCTGGCGGCCATTCGAGCCTGCCACGCAAGGATAACGCGATCTACGATCTCGCAAACGCCGCCATCAACATTTCAAAATATGAGTTCCCGGTGATGTGGAGCGACATCACGCTTGAATCATTCCGCCAGGCAGGCCTTGAAACCGAGGGCGCGGTTGGCGAGGCCATGCGCAAATTTGCAGACAATCCAAAAGACAGAAAGGCGATTAAAGAGCTTTCATCGCATCCTGAATATGTCGGCCAGCTTCGCACGACCTGCATCGCAACCATGCTGGATGGCGGGCATGCGCTCAACGCCTTGCCCCAGCGCGCGGAAATGAACGTCAATTGCCGCATCTTTCCGGGCGTTGATCCGGCGGATGTGCAGGCGAAACTAGTTGCGTTGATCGATAATCCAGATGCGAAGGTCGAATTGCGCGATCCTGTGTTTTACTCCGACGCCTCGCCGCTGCGCGATGATGTTGTCGGCGCCGTGCGCAAGGCGCTGGACCGTCGCTATCCGGATGTCTCCATTGTGCCGGAAATGTCAGCCGGCGCGTCAGACAGTTTGTATTTCCGCGCAAAGGGCGTCGACTCCTACGGCGTCTCCGGCATCTTTATGAAGCCCGGCGATATGTTCGCCCACGGCCTCAATGAGCGCACGCCAGAGGCGGCGGTCGATGGCGCGCTCGATCATTGGCATACGATTTTGACGACGCTTGCGGGCGGCGAATAATCAGCCGCCTTTGGCTGCGTTCTGCCAGCGCGTAAACAGATATACCGGCAGGCCGGCGAATAAGAGCCCGACTCCCCAGGTGACGGCTTCGCCGCCTGCGCCATATATTGTCCAGATGGCGTAAATGACGGCGGACATAGCGGCGGCGAGAAGGAGTGGCGAGGACTTTAGTTTGCCGGCGCGCTGTAATTGAAGCGCTGACAGCGCGCTCGCGAAAAACATGAACAGCGATGCTGTCGTCGATAGCAGCACCACAAACGTGAACAACTCCGCCATCGACTTGGAATAGTTGAGCATCACGACAATGGTGAGCAACAGGCTAGAGACGATATGCGCGCGCACCGGCAGGCCGCGTTTCGATTCCTTCGCCAGCGCGCGCGGAAATACGCCGCCCTTGGCCATGGCGAAAGGCAGCTCCCCTTGCACCATGATCCAGCCATTCAGCGCGCCAAACCCGCTGATCGCCGCGAATAAGGCAATCAGCTGGCCGCTGCCGGTATTGAGATATGTTCCGACAAAGTCGGCAAACGGCGCGTTGGAGTTCGCGACCTGTTCGGCTGGCAATAGCAGGATCACCGCAGAACAGGAAAAGAGATAAATCACGCCGGCGAGGAGCATGCCCGCCATGGTCGCGCGCGGGATCGTGCGCGCCGGGTCATGAACATGTTCGGCAGGAACCGTCGCCGATTCAAGACCAAGCAGCGCCCACAATGTAAGCGTCGCCGCAGCCGTAATGCTGGCCAGTTTCAGATCCGAAAACCCGGCAAAGGGCGGCAGCGACGCCTTTGTCTCTCCGGCGCCAGACAAGACAAACGCCGCGAGCAAGATCACCGCAAGCAACGGCATGATTTTTAAAACCGTTGTGACCAACTGCACCGAACCGGCCAGCACGGCGCCGCGACAGTTAATCGCCGTCAGCAGCCAGATTGAACTGCATGTCACCAAAGCATGCAGACCGGTGATCTCAGCGATCTGCGGGAAGAAGACGCTGAGATAGCTGACCGCCCCCGTCGCCACGGCGGCGTTGCCGACCCAGATCGAAATCCAGTAGCTCCACGCGACCATAAAAGCCGGCGCCGGACCAAAGGCTTCGCGCGCATAGGCGTAAGGCCCGCCGGCGCGCGGAAACGTCCGGGCGAGCGCTGCGAACACCGCCGCCAGACAAATCCCGCCGGCAATGGTCAACAGCCAGCCCGCCACGGCGCTCCAGCCAAACGGCGCCAAGGCGGCGGGAAGCAGAAAGACACCAGAGCCGATCATATTGCCGACGACGAGCGCGGTCGTCATCCAAAAGCCAAGCAGTCGTTTTGGCTTGGCGGGAGACGCTGCAATGTTGACCATATTGTTTCCAGAGGTTTCGGATCATGGATGACAGGAATTCGTCACAATCATCACCGATAAAAAAGCCGGCGCGCTTTTCGCGCACCGGCTTTCAATGCTTAGCTCAACGGAACTTGCCTCAGAAATCTTTTCCGAAGCGAAGGCCGATAGTGCGAGGCTGGTTTACGCCATACTGAACGCGGCTGCCGCACACGCCGCAAGCGACGAGATTGAGCTGACGCGCACGTTCATCCGACGCGTTGGCGATATAGGCCACCAGTTCCCAATCGTCTGCGTGAATGCCCGCGCTAAAATCGAACACCGCATAACCGGGCTGCGGCCCAAGGGTCGCAACATCCGCGTCCGTAACGCCCGCCGCCGATTCCGTCTGTCCGCTGACGGAACCTTGAAGGTGACCCGTTAACTGCCCGACCGGGAATTCCCAGCGCGCTGTCAGCGAGCCTTTGAAGTCAGGCACAACCGGCAGACGTGTTCCCGACAAAGCCTGCGGCAGTGACGTTTCATCCGGATCGGTCATTGGATCGTCAACGGCTTGCGGACAAACCGTCGCCGGACCGCCCGTATTGAAGTCGAAGAAGCCGCAATAATCCGCTGCAAGCTTCGCGTCGATTACAGACACCGCGCCGTTGATGGTAAAGCCTTCCCAGGGCCGCAACAACACATCAACCTCAATGCCTTTGATTTCCGCCTGCGCCGCGTTCTGAATTTCGGTCAGTCCGTTTTGCCCAAGCAGCGGGAATTGGAAGTCATTCCACTTTTGCGTGAAAGCGGCGGCATTGAGGACTAGACGATTGTCCGCCCATGAGGTCTTCACGCCGACTTCGAGATTGCGCAAATTATCCGCAAGATAAGGCGGCAAAGTCCCTCGACGGTTCACGCCGCCAGGCCGGAAGCCGGTCGAGTAGGTGAAGTAGACCATTTTGTCGTCAAGGACTTCATAGGTGAGACTCAGTTTATGCGTCTCGCCATAATCGCTGACTGTACGATCCAGGTTCGTACACGGAGAGCCTGGTACAATCGCAGGCCCGAAACACGCCGCCTCCCCGGTTCGGCTGGAGAAATTGGCGCTATAGCCGAAGAAGCCTTGCAGCGAGTTCTTGTATTTATAGCCGCGCACGCCGCCAATAAAGGTCAGGCGGTCCGTGATGTCGAACTCGACCTCGGTAAAGAGTGCGAGGTCGCGATCGGTGCGTTTTTGCTCCGTCAGCCAGATCGTGTCTTCGTGGTCGGTGACTTCATACAAAGACCCCATCCCCGCAACGACATATTGCTGATGAATGTAATGGGTCTGGTGGTTCTGGAAGAATCCCGCCACGGCGCGTATGCGCTTGTCTTGCGGGGATGAGATACGAATTTCGTTGGAGTATTTCGCGAAGCTGTCATCACCTTGATAGGTCTGCGACGGGTCGATCAAATTGTACATGTCGTCGAAGAAATAGACGCCATAGCCGTACAACACATCATAGTAGTAGGCGTAATCGGTATAGTCCGAGAAGGAGTCGATCTGGCGCTTCAGATAGGCGCCGGCATAGGTGAGATCGAAGTTGCCGACTTTTCCTTCAACCGTCAGCGCGGCCTGGAAGAAGCGGTCTTCGTTCTGTTCATCGAAGAAGCGGCCCGCATTGAGATCACCGAGTTTTGGATCGAACGTGTTGCGGCCGCCATAGTCGGACTTTTGCCCCAGAAGAGTCGGCGTCGCTGTCCAGTTTTCGTTGAGGTCGATCTTCAACGCCAGACGCGCGCCATAAGTCACGCCATCATTGAAGTTGTCTTCAACCAGCGCCGCGTTTGTTTTTGTGATGCCGGAAGACGGGAAAGTCCGGCTGTCGAGCACGTTGTCGATATAGCCGCCATCTTTCACATACCAGCCGACAAGACGCGCGGCGATGTTGTCGCTGATTGGCTGGTTGACGTATCCCTCTAACTGATAGCCCGGCTCGCCATCGGCCTTCGTATTCACTTCAACATCGAAGCCGGCTTCAAACTCGCCGATCTTCGGCTTGTTGGTAATGATGCGAAGCGTGCCCGCTTGCGATGAGGCGCCGAACAGCGTGCCTTGCGGTCCTGCGAGCGCTTCGACGCGCTCAATGTCATAAATGTGAACCGGCAGGAAGCCGAGAATGGTGGTGACCGGCTGTTCGTCGAGATAGACGCCCACTGAAGGCAGCGACGCAGAGTGGTTGCCGTCGCCGCCGGAAACAACGCCGCGCATATAGACCGAGGTTGCGTTTGGAGAGGTCGACTGGAACGTCACCGAAGGAAGGTACTTGGCGTAGTCGTCGAATGAAGACACTTCGAGCTGCTCAAGTTTTTCCGTACCGATCGCAATGATGGAAATCGGAACATCCTGAATGTTCTGTTCGCGCTTTTGCGCGGTCACAACAATCGTGTCGCGATCACCTTGCGCGAACGCCATGCCCGCCATGCCTGTCCACATGGAAGAGGCAAGCAGCGCTGTCTTCAATACTGGCCGGGGGCCCAAGAAATTCATTCCTGAGGTCATGTTTTTCATTTCGTCACCACTCTTGTTGTTTTGCCCTGGTCCCGCCCCGAATGCCGACAGCCAAAGCCGCCGCCACCCCCTCGCCGGGATTGTTAAGTGTGACGCTATTATGAACCGGCGCGAATGGGCAATGCGCCTGCGGTGAAGCGAGCCATATTGCTGGCGAGTGTTGCCAATCAGCGCCTATGGATTAGAAGAATATCGCCATTTCATAGTCAACGGGAATGTTATTATAGCAAAAATGGGACTCATGGGGCCTTTGGATAGGCCGGCAGCACATCGCCCAGCGCCGTTTTCAGCTCATCCAGCCATGGCTCGTAATTCACCCATTGATCGACGCCGCCTTTGTAAATCGGCTGGCGGACCTGTTCGGAACTGGCGGTCCGGACGGCCCGTTCGGTCTCATGGAAATTGAGGCAGGCTTCCTCAAACGGCAGGCCGCAATGATCGAGCAAAGCCCGGATCTGGGTTTCCGGATCGGCGACCATCTCTTCATAGATGACCCTGTGGACGACGCCCGGCGCAACTTCGTCGAAATGTTTCATCAAAAGGACGTAGTCCCGGTAGTAATTGCCGATCCGCTCCAACCCATAAGAGAACCCCTGCCCCTTGGCGAAATGTTGTTTGAACCCGGAAAAACAACACGCCATCGGGTGACGGCGCGCATCGATAATTTTCGCATTAGGCAGGATCAGATGGATCAAGCCAACATGCATGAAATTGTTTGGCATCTTGTCGATAAAATACGGGCTGTTCGTTTTGCGCTGAATACGCGTGCGTTCAATATATTCCGCGCCCAGTTCTTTTAGCTGCGCCTCGCCAAGGCTGGTGATGACTTCAGGATAATTCGATTTGTCACGGCGTTTGGCGTTGCCGCCGAGCCGTTGCGCGATGGCGATAACATCCGCCAGCTCCATCGTGCCTTCGACCTGACTGTGACTCGACAGGATTTGCTCGATCAAGGTCGATCCTGCGCGCGGCATGCCGAGCACAAAGATCGGATCAGAAGCGTCGCAGCCCTGCCCGCCCTTTTCAGCAAATAGCTGCGGCGTCAGCACCGCTTTGGTGCGTTCGAGCCGTACATAGTTTTCCGATCCATCGAATGACTGATCGTCTTTTCGCAGCGCGTTGCCCTTTACATAGTGCTGGAAAGATTCTTCATATTGCTTGGCGTCTTCGAGCGCCTTGCCGAGCGCGAAATGCAGATGCAGACGGTCGTCATTTTCAAGATCGGAACGCTCCAACTGCGCACGGATGGTCTCGATGTCGGCGTCCGAAAACTTGAAGGTTTTCAGATTCGCCAGACTCCAATAGGCTTCACCCAATTGCGGAGAAATATCCGTACTCTTGCGATAGGCGTCGATTGCCTCGGACGTGCGGCCAACGGTTTTCAGCGCATGGCCGAAGCTCATCCATGACTTCGCCTGGCGCGGATATTCCTTCAGCACGATCTGGTAGCAATCAATCGCTTTATCGTATTCGCCAATGCGCACCAGCGCCGCCGCGTAGAGGACTCGGTAGCTCGGATTGTTCGGATCGTTCTTCAGCAAGATTTCCGACGCTTCGCAGGCGGCGCCCGGTTTGCCCAGACGCAGCTGGATGATGCCGAGATTGTGCCGGGCAGCGGAAAAACTCGGCGCCAGTTCAAGGCAGCGCTCGAGCAAATGCTCCGCATCCTGATAGCGCCCGATCCGCGCCGCCAGTTCGGCGAGCATGCGGATCGCGGTCACATCGGTTGGATGCTGGTGTAAATATTGTTTCAGCAGCCGTTCGGCGACAGGGATGTCGTTTTGCGCCAGCGCGTCAGCGGCTTCAAGCAGTTTCGGATCTTTCGCGGTCGAGGTGATGTGGCGCGAGTAAGCTTTCGCAGCGCCTTCTTCGTCGCCGGCCAGCGTCAACTGATCGCCGAGCGCGCGCCAGATATTGGTAAGGTCACCCTTGAGCGCCAGCGCGCGTTCAAGCGAGCGCACCGCCGCCTTGCCCTGCCCCAGCGCGCCGAGAATGAGCCCCATCTCATGATGGGCCTCGGCCCAGCTGGCGTCTTCGCCGATCATCTGTTCGACAGTGGCGAGCGCGCCCTTTGCGTCGCCCTGACGGCGCTGGGCCGCCGCAAGCAACAGCCGCGCGTCGCGCTGGCCGGGGATCGCTTTCAGGATCGCTTCAGCCTGCGCGGCGGCGTGTTTCGGCGACTGCTCGAGCAATTGAGCGCCCTGCTCCAGCGCTGTCACCAGATTTCCCGTGCCGCCCGATTGTGTCGTCGCCGAACTCATGCTGCGTGCCTGTGATCCACTGCTTGCAACGCTAAAGGGCGCGAGCGCCGCCTGCAAGCAACGCCATTAACCGTGTTTTGCAACTTATGCCGCATGCCCAAACGGCTTGCGCGCATCCTTGAGGATTTCACGCGCGGCGTTGCGGCCCGGCAGGCCCGTGACGCCGCCGCCAGGATGCGCCCCAGCTCCGCAATGATAGAGCCGCTTCACCGCGCCGCGATAATCGCCAACGCCGAGCGCCGGCCGCGCCGACCACATCTGATCGAGCGACATGGCGCCATGCATGATGTCGCCGCCGATAAGGCCGAATTTGTCTTCGAGATCCTGCGGCGTCAGCACCATTCGTCCGAGGACGGATTGTTTGAAGTTGGGCGCGAACTCATTGACCGTATCGATGATCAGATCGGCAACCTGCTCGCGATAGTCTGACCAGTTTTTACCGTCGGGCAGCTGCGGCGCGAATTGCTGGCAGAAAAGGCTCGCCACATGCTGACCCTTGGGCGCCAGCGTGTCGTCCACCGTTGACGGGATCAGCATTTCGACAATCGGCTTTTTCGACCAGCCCTCGCGCTTGGCGTCGATAAAGGCGCGGTCCATATAGTCCAGCGTCGGCGCGATGATGATGCCGGACTTGTGGTGCTCGCCCGCTTCCTTGCCCGGCAGGCAGGCAAAGTCCGGCAGTTCCGACAGCGCGACATTCATCCGCACCGTTCCCGACCCGCAGCGATAGCCGTCCATGCGGCGCTTGAATTCCGGATCGAGCGCGCTTGCCGGCGTCAGTTTTCCGTAAAGCAGTTTCGGATTGACGTTAGAAACAACGCGCGCAGCGAAAATTTTCTCACCATTTTCAAGCAAAATGCCCGTCGCCTCACCATCGTCGACGATCAGTGATTTCACCGCCGCGTCGGTCGTGATTTCAACGCCGGCCTCTTCGCAAGCCTGCCGCATGGCTTGGGTGATGGCGCCCATGCCGCCGATGGCGTGGCCCCACGCGCCTTTAACGCCGTTCACTTCGCCGAACACGTGATGCAGCAAAACATAAGCCGAGCCTGGCGTGTCGGGGCTCGCATAATTGCCGACAATGGCGTCGAACCCAAAGGCGGCTTTCACCGGTTCGCTTTCAAACCACGCATTGAGAAACGACCGCGCATCCTTGGTAAACAGGTCCAGCACATCCTGATGCAGCTGATCGCCGCCCCGCGCCACGGGCCAGAGCTGCGATGCGGCGGCAAGCGCCGCAGGGATTCCACGTTGCGGGTTGGGCGGCGTTTTCAGCGAGATCGCGCGCAACACATCGGCGACATTTTCCAGCCGCTCATAATAGGCCGGCAAGCGCTCCGCATCAGCTTTTGAAAATTTCGCAAACTCGGCCTGGGTCTTTTCAAGACTGCCGCCGACTTTCAGATAGCCGCCGTCTTCGGTGGGGAGGAAATTCGAGATCGCGCGATTGACCACTTTAAGTCCGCGCGCTTCCAGCCCCATCTCCTTGATCACCACCGGATTTAAGAGACTGACGGTGTAGCTCGCCACCGAATTGCGGAAACCGGGGTGAAACTCTTCAGTCACCGCCGCGCCGCCGACCACACCGCGCCGCTCGCAGATCCGCACTCGCAGCCCGGCGCGCGCAAGATAATAAGCACAGGTCAAACCATTATGGCCGCCGCCGATAAACACTGCGTCATATCGATTGTTCGCTGTCGCCATAAAGTCATCCTGCCGGGGTTCGAGTTGGGAGAGCGCTGAGACCTATCGCCACGCGCGGCGAAAGACAATCACAGCAAGCGTCACGGCGCCCGGAATGATATCATTCTCAACATCCCTCGCCATCAGCACGCCCGTAGAGTCTAGCCTTAAAGAGCGCAATCCCATGAACCCAACTGTTGACGCATCACCAAACCACCGGGAAACTGAACAATGCTTGCCCTTGCGCAGGATCGCCCACTCCAGTCTTTCGCCCATCGCCCCTTGAAAATTCCATCCCGGAGATCGCGCCATGATTGCCTTGCTGGCTACAAATCTCGCCATCATGCTTGGGCTGTTCGTCGCTCTCTGGGGGCTCAGCGTCGTTCTCAAAAATGCCAGCATTGTTGATATTGCGTGGGGCGTCGCCTGCGCCCTGCCGGCTTTTCTGACCTGGCTACGCAGTGACGGCGCGGAGCCGAGAGCGACGCTGCTGATGGTGCTGGCGGCAATATGGGGTGTGCGCCTCGCAACCTATCTCGCCATCCGCAATATCGGTCACGGCGAGGACTATCGCTATGCCGCCATGCGCCAAAAAGCAGGCGGCGATTCCAAGTTCGCCATGTCGAGCCTCGTCAGCGTTTTCATTTTACAATGTTTGATCGCGTTTTTTGTGTCGTTGCCATCGCAGGTCGGACAATTCGGCAGTTCGACATTGTTGGGAACCGGATCGGGCGCGCTTGGTATTGTCGCCTATATAGGCGTGGCGGTTTTCGCCTTGGGCCTTGTGTTCGAGGCGATTGGCGATGCGCAACTGCGCGCGTTCAAGAAAAAACCGGAGAACAAAGGCAAACTCATGGATCAGGGTCTGTGGGCATGGACGCGGCACCCAAATTATTTTGGCGACGCCGCAGTGTGGACCGGACTGACGCTCACCGCACTCGAAAGTCAGTACGGATTCCTGACCGTGCTCAGCCCGGCATTGATGATTTATTTTCTCTATGCGGTTTCCGGCAAGGCCATGCTCGAGCGTTCCATGTCAAAGCGATACAAGGACTATGAAAGCTACAAAAAGCGCGTCAGCGGCTTTTTTCCCCGTCCGCCAGCAAAAAAATAAAGCAGGCAAAGCCGCAATTTGGAAGATCTGGAGCGGGTAGCGGGCTCGTATATCGCCAGTTATCCCAATACTTTCAATGGTTTACGAAGTCCGCATGCGGAGTTTGTTACACAAAATGTCCACAATTTGTTACACAGACCCGATGTCATTTCGCATATTCAAAAGGTACTCTAGCGTTACTTCTATCTTGGGCCAAGTCGAACCCGAAGCCGCCTTGCGCGCTCCGCAAACGCCTCTTCGCCGCCTTCAAGGATTTCGCAAACCGCAGCGCGAATAATTGGGTTTTCGAGCGAGCCGCTCTGATAGGTAATATCGGGCAGCGCTTTTGGTTTATGCGCTCCGCGTTCCGCCACGATAACCTGATCAGCGTCGGCATTGACGACGATGTTGGCATTATGTGTAACGATGATGATCTGACGACGGGTCTTGGCTTCCTTAAACCTCTCCACCAATTCGTCAAAAATCGACTTAGGATCCAGGTTTTCTTCGGGCTGGTCGATAATTAATGGCCTTTCATCGTCCACGTCGATTGAAAGGTATAACAAGAGAAGAACAATCCCCCTCGTGCCGGGAGACAACTGTTCGATATCGACAGCTTCGTACTCCAGCCCGTAAGTCACACTCACATGGTCCGTGGAATAAAGCCATTCCGAAACCTGCTCGAACCAGTGCTTTCGTCCCTCCCGAGATTTCAACGCATCCTGGAACGCATGTTTCCAGAATTCTTGACCGTATTCGCTTCGGAAATCAGCCATAGCCTGTGCAATTTCCGTGGACGTCCCGGTTTTCCAGATGATTTCTAGTTTTTCTTTTATGATTTTCGTCAGTTCGCCGACGCCCCTGAACTTTCCTTGACGCGACTTGTCAATAAGGCGCTCACCAGCCTCGGCCCAAGAATCAATATCGACGACTCGCCTTACGGAAAAACTAAGTTTGTTTAGCGTGCCGGCTTCGGCGTCGAGCCGATCTTGAAGCGGCTTATATAGGTCTTTGAGCGTCTTCTCTTCCCTTTCTATTTGAGCGACGAGCGAACAATAGACTTTCTGACGTTGGGCCGAAAACTCATTGATTTTCCCTTCAGCCGCTTCAGCGTTCTTGATTTCCTCGCCGCGCTGAACCAGGGCCGATTCCGCCTGGGCAATCTTCTTGGACAAGTCGGCGTAACGGCGCCGACGCGCCTCATCAATGCCGATCTTGGCTTCCAGGCGGCGCTGTTCCTGTGACAGCAGCGTGTAAGTCAGATCGGCGAGGACTGCGGCATCAGGAAAGTAAGCTGGCGCTGTAGCACGCGCGTCGGCGGCGACTTCTGAGGCTTCGCCTTCCCCCGGCCCTTTTCGCTTCTTGATTTCATCCGCGACTTTTTTCAATTCCCCATCGAGAAGTGTTGTGACGTCGCCTTCATGCTTTAACTTGAAAGCTAACCATTGATCATCTGTAAGTCCGGCTTCCGCATATTCGATCTTGAGCTGGCCAAGGCGAATATCATCTTCATTATCCTGGAATCCCACCGTCTCATTCTTCAAATCATTAAGTCTGAGTTGTTTGCGTTCTAGCGTAGCGACTTCGCGGGCTTTTGTTTCCGCGGCATTGCGTACCGCTTCTAGGCGATCGAGGATTGCTTTGTTATTCGTTGGAGTGAGGCCTTTACGGTCCTGTTTCAAACGATCAATCGCAGCTTTCTCCGCAACGCGCTTTCTACGCAAGTCAGGAAGACTCCGGCGCAGATCGTCCTGAATAGCGATTTCTTGACCAATGTCTCGCAGCTGATCCCTATGTCGCTCCATCTGCCGCTGTAAGGATTCTGTTTTGAGTTCCCGCAATTCTTCGAACGTCGCTGCGCCTAGCCGCTTTTCTTGGGGATGGGCGCCAAATATTACGTCCTCTATTGCATGGACCAACTCATCAGCGAGTCCGTCGGACGAACAAAGCTGGTCGACAAATTGCTGCGAAAGATACCGCACACGCGGCGCATCGCTTTCTTCCGCAAAGCTATCTATATGGGCGCTCGCCTCCGATACTTCACCGTTTCCCCATTTTAACGAACTTATCGTTTCAACAAGATAGTCTTTGGCTCTCTTCAGAAAAGATCTTTTGGTATGCGTGCTGTCGACGCTTTCAGCCCCTGCCGCAATCATTTCGACAAGCGCTGTTTTGCCGGACCCCCGCGCACCGATCACCGCAACGAGTCCGCTGTTTATCGGCGCCGCTGAAGTCTTTAGCCATGGCGCGTTTTTGATCTCTACATTTTTGATTGTGTTGGACGCTCGGCCTCCTGTTGGCGGTTGCGCCCCTACGAATACTCGAAGCGCCGGTTCGAAACAGATTTGTCGAAGCGTGTCGAATGCTACGTCGCCCCTGATCCAACAATAACGGTTTTCATCGGGATTTCCGACTTTGGCGAGGTCATGGGCGTCGCAGCCATGCAAACACGGTTTCGGTCCGCCATATTTTTCTTTCAGAACGTCTATAGAGTCACTTGCAGCTCCGCACCAATAGGCGCGATCCTTCGGATTTCCAGAGAAAATGATCGTCGCCCAGCGCTGTAATTCTTCACGCAACGCTTTCAGGCCGTCTTCCTGAAGCTGCGCTGCGCCGTCATTTTTGCTCGCAGGAAGTGCGATAAGGATATTTTGGCGCGCCCATTGGGAGTTCTTGAATGCTTCTCGCAGATTCCGCGGTTCGATTTTGGATTGTTCTACCCCAAGCTTGAGCGCATGCGCATCGCCTTCGACATCGGGATTATATGCGCGACCCAGGCGAATTAATTCATCCTTAGTGCAGCCATACTTTTCTTCATTGAAATCGAATTTCAATTCTCGCAGAAAACGATCCATCTGATCTAAATGATCGGGATCATCCGGACATACCAGCAGGTGAAGATTGATCGGCGATCCTTTACCTGCATTGACGGCGAAACGAAGTTCAATATTCGGAAAGATCAAGTCGACGCCGGGTAAATCGCCGGCGTCGTGGCGGGCCTTCAGTTTCTCATATGAATTAAGGACATAATAGTCAGTTACGCCTAATGCCCGTATCGGCGGATTACAGGCGTTAATTGCAGCGATATAGTCGTCGAATACCGTGTCGGCGGCACCGAAATTATCATTTTTTAGCGTGCCCGGCGCATGGATATGCGGATCCCACCGATGCCAGACAGCCCCTTCAGGATTCGCTTTGCGTTTCGCCGATTCATCATCTGAGTTTTCCGGAGGAAGACTTGCCATGGCTGGGTTCGCTATATGTGTGGTTATGAAATTCGGACTTCCAACTGCTGAGCGCGGGACTTAGCGAGGCTGGTAATCTTAATTAGCGCTTCTACGTTTTGCGCGTCGGCGAATTCTTCGCAGGCTCTGTCGGCGGAATCGAGAATGGCGTCGATTAGTTCCTTGATGCGAGACTTGATATATCGTTGGCCTATCCCCGTCTCTTCCGAGAATCGCTCCCAATCGCCGGGTTTGAGTTCTTCCAATGTGTGCCGCTTCGCGATTTTCATGGCGAGGCGCGGCGAGAGCGCCGGGTAGTAGACTGTCGAAAGCAGATCATAGAGCGGAGCCAATTCGATTGCGCCATCTTCACGATAGAGAAGGCTGAAATTCTTGGCGTGCGCGTCGGCGTTGCCGATGATGAGATTGAAAATCGACGCATCAAAAAGCTTCAACACTTCGATTGCGGGGCGCGATGCGGCGCGGCGCAAAAGGTCGAAGCAATCACGAAACACGGGGCCGCCTTCGGCGGCGTATTTGTGATCGGAGGTGAAGCCCAGCGCCTGACAAAAATCTTCCTGATGGAGACGATAAAGCCGACCGTCATTGCCGCGGCCGCGATCATACCGTTCAATGAGGAGGAATGAGCGGTCTTGAACTTGGCTAATCTCCACGTTGGCGACGGAGAGGCCGATTTTCTGCGCGAGCCGCATTCCGAACGCCTCATTTTCGGTGGTTCCAGGAAAGCGGTCGATCGGCGGTTTCAGAATATGGCTGGTCGCCTCCCCGGGCGCCGGGAGAGCAACGGCGCCGCCAATGAGAACGACGGGGAGTTTCGATTGCGCGCCCGCAAGCGACAGTCGAAGCCCCTCACGCCCGGCGAGAAGCGGCCGCACCGGCAGATCATCCAAAATCGCGACGAGCTCTTTTTCGCTTAGAGGCCGCGTTTGATTTTTCGCTTGCAGCGCCGGCGGCTCCTCCCCTTCCGGCCATAGCGTGAGGGCGCCGGCGACTTCGCCGCCGAGTTCATTCAAAAGCTTAAATTCATTTCCGCGGGAAACGCCGAGCGCGCGCGCCGCCGCTTCGCGCTGGCTTTCTTCCGGCAACAGGCCTTCAAAGAATGGACGGCATTCACGGCGGCTGAACGACTCTTCGCGTTTCGGTAGCGACATGGAGATCGCAGGATGCTTCGGATTATCGAGCCACGCTTTCGAATAAGCGAAACTCATGTCGCCATGGCGATCGACGCTGAGGGCGCCGACAACCGCGCCGTCCCACCAAACGC
This sequence comes from Hyphococcus sp., assembly GCA_021604585.1. Classification (GTDB taxonomy): domain Bacteria; phylum Pseudomonadota; class Alphaproteobacteria; order Caulobacterales; family Parvularculaceae; genus Hyphococcus. The sequence continues at coordinate 33,503 of BQJG01000002.1, read as the reverse complement.
TCAAGGTTTGGGTCATGGCTTGATCCTGTCGGGAGCATCAAGGATGATCCGGCATCCTAGGGCGTCGAGAACCGCAAGGGTCTTGCCGAGTTGCGCCGTCTCCTTCCCGCCCTCTAACTCGATCAGGAATCGCAAGCCGACGCCGGCTGCGCCGGCGAGCTGGTGCTGCCGGAGGCCCTGTCGTTTGCGCATTTCTCGAATGGCTATGCCGATGTCTTTTGGCGTCATATTCATATTCCCGAACGGGAATATATGATGATGCTCAGCGGAAATCAAGGGTTTTATTCCCGCTCGGGAACAAATGACGGTAAGCTGCTCCCGGGATCCCAAATTATTACCGCTCGGGAATAAAAGCCGTTGAGCAACTGCGCTATTTGCGCCGACATTCAAGCGGCCTCGTCGTCCGGATTGGCTGGCGCAACCTTGTCGAAATAAGCACCGCCAAACCCGAGGAAAAAGTCAAAAAAGACGCTACTCAACGTCGATTGGGGGCAATTGAAATCACGGCGATATTTCTTGAGCCAGCCTTCGGCGCGGTACTTTTGAGCATTTCGCTCAAGTCCGCCGACAAACATATTCTTTCCCTGATACTTCGGAATGCGCTGCTGGGTAATGTAGTGGTTGGTATTTCGGATAGTTACAAAGATGATGTGATAAATTTCCGAAAGCGAAAAATTGATCACCAAGGAATCAAAAACCTGGTGAGTCTTATCCCCAAAATTATCAGCATCGACCGAATAATGAATTTCATTCAATTTGTGGCTGTAATATTCAAACGCCTCGTCTTTAACGATATCATGCCAAAGGGCTCGCGCTCCACAGCTCACATCGGCGTCCCGCTCGAACTTGTCGAATTCTTGATCGGCTTCCGCCAGAAATGATCTCTTCTCAGTATTTGAGAGACCGGGAAGAAAAAGCCAATCCACTCGATCGGGAAAATGTCCGGGACCGCTGCCCGGATCAAAATTAAATGAAAACGCCGACAAATTACTTTCGGGATCTGGCGCAATTAAACCCACTCTATAAAGCTCTCTCACCATTCCGAGACGAAACTCGGGCGTCGGCGCCAACGCGTTCTGCGTAAAAAGAAAAGGCTGCACATGGGACAAGTTTTCAGACACGCTGTGAGACGCGACAGCCTTCAAGTAAACAAGCTGACGCATCGTCAGCCCAGATGGAAACTTCCCCCAAAAATCTTCAACCCCGTAATGTTTGCGAACAATCTCTCTGCGCTGACGCTCGGCGTTCAACCGGTTTTCTTCAGCCCTCTTGCGACAATGGAGGCAATCGCATGTTCCAGATCTTCGGTGTCCGCAGTTGGGGCAGAAAGGAATTCCTTTCGTTTGAGCGCTTCGAGGCAACGCACGCGAGATCAGATGTGTCGATTCACAATAGTTGCAAAATAGATCCTCATGAACAGTCGGAGGCAACAACGAGGTTAACTCACCAGGCCGCGCATCAATCTTGAAATGCTGCATAATACGCGTGACCGTCCACTCCTTTTCGGGGTCATAATACCGCTTCAGAAGTTCAGCGAACTCTTCCGGCGACAGATGCGAGAGTTTCTCGTGCATGGCGTCATTCCGCAGCAAATGCGCAGAATAAGCGCCATGAGTGATTCGTTCCACATTCGGAACAGCCCAAGTTTTCCACAGAAAACGATAGGCGTGGTTGGGGATTCCTAACAATCGGGGTTACTTCGCGTATTCACGACCGGCGTCATTAGTTGCCGGAGCGCGGCTCCACATCATGACGCCCGTCCCCTCCTCCTCATTCTCGAAGAAGGCCGCCCGGATCGGCGCGGCGAAGCTCGGGTCGTCGAGTTTCAGGGCGAGATATTCCTTCCCTTCGTCCTTGGATGTCTCGCGCCAGCCTGCGCCGAGTTCGGCCCCGCCGGCATAAACGCGATAATCGGGAGCGCCGTCATTCGCTTTTTCTTTGTTGGGTACGATCTTCGCCTTGACGTTGATGGTCATGGTGCGGATCGTCCCGACAAAGCTGTCATCCGTCTTCGAGAATGTTCCGATCATAGGCATGGTCTACTTCTCCTTCCTTTGCTGATGAAGTTCCTTGCGCGCCCGCTTGAAGCCGGCGTCGCCATTCAAAAAGGTGTCGATCATTTCCGGCGCAAGCTGTTCGACGGGCTCGCGTTTGCCATAGGTCGCCTCGTAAATCTCGGCGTAATCATTCAGAGCCGCGAGCTGGTCCGGGGTTAGCTGGATCGTCAGTTTCGACAGCGTGCGGTCGGGGAGTTCTGCAAGGCGCAACGACATACGAGCGTTTCCTTATTCGTAAGGACGGAGGACAAGATCCTGCGTAACAATGACGCGCAGCGGCCAGCCGGGCCGCACTTTCAAGGTCGGCTGGATATTGAGATTGCGGTCGACAATGCGCTGGCCCGCCTGGTTCGCTGTATCCTGATAGGAATCGCGAATGGCGCGGGTCAGGCCGTCATCGTCATCGACGGCGAGTTCAGTTCCGATGCCGAGGAGCGAGGCAAGACCTGCGGCGACGAAGATGCGTCCCCAATGATTGTCGACCTTGTCGGAAAGCCCGGCGTAACCGGCAGCGTCGGTGCCCGGCATGGCGTCGATCTGTAATGACGCGCCGTCCGGAAACAAAACCCGGTCCCAGACGATGAGCGCGCGATCCTGCCCGAACGAAACCTGGCTGTCATAGCGCCCGATAAGGCGCGCGCCTTGCGGGATCAAAAGATGGGCGCCGGAAACGGTGTCGTAAACGGGCTGCGTCACCTGCGCGATGATTGTCCCGGGCAGATCTGAGTTCAGCCCTGTGATGAGGCTGGCGGGAATGATCGTCCCCGCCATCACCTGATAGGGAGAGACAGGATCGACGAGGCCGTGCGGGTTCAGATTATCGCCGTTCTCCGCATCGTGAGCGAACGCGATCTTAGACCCTTGCTTGTTCGGATCACTTTCACCGCCGACGCCAAGCACAGCACTCGCTTCGCGAATAGCGGCGAAGGGATCGACCGGATCGGGAGCCGGCGATATGTCCGACGCCTTCCCCGGCGCTTTGCCGCTGACCTTGAAGAAGACGGGCGACGCTAAACTCTCCTGCGCGAGTTTCGCCTGCCTGATGCGCTCGGCGCGTTCGGCCTCGCTCAACGGATCGGGCCGAAAATCTTCGTAGGCCGTTTCATACACATCGGGCTCGATTCCGAGATCGCGTTCCGCCGCCAGCATGGCGCCCCCGAGATCGCCGGGAATCGGCGGCCCGAGTTCAATCGCCGGTTTCGGGGCCGGCATCTGATCGTAGCTTGTCGGCAGGGTGCTGAGCGCATCGGCTTTCGGCTTGTTACGCGTGTTGTAAAGCTCGCGCGGCTCGTCTTCGCCCGACACCTTCGGCGGATCGAGCGCGACTGACGCCGCCAGAAACAAAAGGACGGCTCCAACACCAGCGCCGGCGATCACAACCTTGCGGTTGATCTCAGTCACCGGCTTCGGCTTGGCGCGGAGTTTCAGCGCCTCGGCCTGTTCCTCGAAGGGGATGGGCTCAGCCACGACCGCCCTCGCCGGTTTTCACGATCCTAACGATGGCCTGGTTCTTTCCGCCATGACGCAGCTCGGCGCGCGAGAAGAGGCGATCGACGATGTAGTAATTGTCTTTCACCCGGTAATTGACGAGTTCGGCGCCGCCCTTGCGGCCGACGACAAAGAGCGGCGGCGCATCGGTGGTCGCAATCGCCGCCGGCATCTGGATATATACCTGACGACCATCGTCGAAGACGCGCACCGGACGCCAGTCGGGTTTGTCGCCTTCGATGCGATAGCTGAAATTCAATTCGCCTAACGCCAGCCCCTTCGCAATGGTGCGTTCGTCGCGCGCCAGGGCGTTTCGGTTTCGGGCGCGCAAGCCGTCCAGTTCGTCCTGCGGATAGCGCCACGATAACGCCGCCATATAGGCGCCGTCAGTGCTGGTGAGTTCGAGGTGATAGACGCGCCGGTCGGTCGCGATCATCAGATTGGTGGAAAGACCGGGTCCGATGGGTTTTACGAGAATGTGGGCGCGCTCGCCTTCGGGCCCGCCCGACGACGTATCGCCAACAACCCAGCGGACGGTGTCGCCGGCCGAAACCGAGATCAGCGTTTCGCCCGGCTGCAACGCGATATCCGAGACCTGTCCCGGCGCCGCATAAAGCCGGTAGAGGGCGCCCTCCGTATAGGGATAGACCTGCACGGCGTTGATATAGCCATTGAGCGAGGGTTCGATCCGCGCCTTCTTCGCGCCTTCCGCGATCGCCGCTTCCGGCGTCGCGGGCGCCGCCTTTGATTTCTGACTGGGCGACGGGATTGCTTTGAGCTGTCCCGGCAGCGGCAACGCTTTTGGCGTTTCGACGATCTCCACGGGGAACGTCGTTTCGTCGTCAAAGGCGGCGACGGCGGGAACGTAAGTTTCTTGGGATGGCGCCGGATAGGTTTCGCAGGCCGTCAGTAATGCTGCGAGACTGGCGGATATCATGATCTTGCTCATTGCTTTTCTCCGGTGTCGAGATCCTCGCTCCAGTTAAGGCCGTGGATGAATATGCCGAGGGGGTTTTTGCGTAAGGTCGCCGCATCGCGCGGCGGGTCGATGACGATGGTCATCAATGCGGTGAAGCGCTCCGTTTTCGTAAACGCGGAATTTTCAAAGGTGCGTTCGATCCAGCGCGCTTGGAATGTATCTTCCGAAACGCGCACGACGCTGATGACATCGACGGTGCGCGATCTGCGACCGACGCTTTCGAAAGGGTCGTTATCCCTTGCGTAATCGTTCAAAACCGCCGCGCCCTTGTCGGTGGTAAAGTCGTAGCCGGAAAGCCAGTTCTGGCGCACGACGATGGGATCGACGGAAAGACCGCGCACATTTTCGAGGAAACGCGCCAGATGATGGGCGATCTGTGCGTCGGTGGGATTATAGCGCAGGCTCGCCGGGCCGACGGCCTGGACGGCGCCGAGTTCATCGACTTCGACGACGTAAGGCGTGACGGTCGATTGCAGCGAGCGCCAGACAAGGCCCGCCGAAGAACCAACCGCAAGCGCCAGACAGCCGAACGCCATGATGCGCCAGTTCGCGGCCTGCGCGCGCGCCGCGCCGATGCGCTCGTCCCAGATTTGTCCGGCCTTTTGAAAAGGCGTTTCCGGTTCCGGCGTTTCGCCATAAGCCGCGGATGCGCGTTTGAAGAGCATTTAAGAATCCTCGCGTTCTTTAAGGGTGGGCGCCGCGCCGCCGGATGAAGCGTCGCCGCTGCGGATCGTGTGGGCGGCGAGACCGCCGGCGTCGCGAACATTCTGACGCGCCTCGAAACGGCCCGCCCAATTGTCGTTTTTGGGCGCAGCGCCACCCGCCGAAAGACCCGTAATCGTTCCGCCGGAAGATTTGCCGCCGGTCGCAGCGAATGCAGCGGCGCCGCCCTTGTCATAAGCGGCGCGTAAACCTTCGAAGGGTCTTGCTGCGAACGTCCTGACGCTGTCGGCGCCGGCGCGCGCCATGCCCGCCATACCGGCGGCTGCGCCGGAGACGCCGGTTTTTCCCGAAGCTATCTTGCCAAGCTGGTAGCTTGCCGATGCGCCGCCCGAAAGCGATGCGCCGGCTTTCACCGCGCTTGAGGCGCCGCCGGCAGCGGCGCGCCCTGCGGCCATAGCGCCTGCCCCGCCCATATAGGCGCCGGCGGCGAGACCGCCGACCGTGCCGACGGCGGCGCCGGCGCCGAGTTGGGGCGCGCCGGTGATGAGACCGGCGGCGATGCCGGGCCCGAAGATGCCGAGCCCGAAGATGGAGACGGCGGCGAGCGTCACCGAAAGAGCCTCTTCCATGGTCACGTCGCCAGCGGAGAACGCGCCTGCGAGCGACGAAAACATGGTGGAGCCGATGCCGACGATGATGGCGAGCACCATCAGCTTGATGCCGGACGTGATGACATTGCCGAGAACGCGTTCGGCGAGAAAGGTTGTTTTATTCCAGAGCGCGAAGGGAACGAGGATGAAGCCGGCGAGCGTCGTCAGCTTGAATTCGAGCACAGTGATGAAAAGCTGCACGGCGAGAATAAAGAACGACAACAACACCACGGCCCAGGCGAAGAACAGGATCGCGATGGTGACGAAGTTTTCAAAAAACGCGATGGGGCCGGTGAGGTCGCCAATCTCCTCGAGCAGCGGCTTGCCTGCGTCAAAGCCGGCATTCGCGACAAAGCCCGGACGCATCAGATCGTCAGCCGTTATGGTCGATCCGCCGGCGCGAAGCCCGAGTTCGGCGAAACTGTCGAAGATGACGCCGCTCAGAAACGCGAAATTGCCGATGATGAAGGCGAAGAATCCTACATAAAGGACTTTCTTTATGAGCTGCGCGACAACATTCGTATTCTCGGCCATCGCCCAGAAGAGGCCGGCAAGCGTGATGTCGATGGCGATGAGGACAGTCGTGAGATAAGCGACGTCCGGCGACAACAGACCGAATCCGCTGTCGATATAGGTCGAGAACGTCGCCAGGAATGAATCGATGACCGACAAATCGTCCATGGGTCAGCTTCCCGGCGTGTAGGCGCTGTCGTCACCAAGAAAACGGATCAGACGCGCCTTTCCCCGCTCGCGTTCAGCGAGCGCGCGCGAGGCTTCAAGCGCTTCGGCGCGATATTGCGCGGCGAGCAGCGTTTGTATTTGCATCATCTGCTCGGCGGAGAGCGCGGCGATCTGATTGCCGGCCTGCAAGACCTGCAAATTGCCGCCGGCGCCCTGGCTTTCGCCGACGAGGCCATGCAATTCGTCAATATCGTCGCGGATATTGGTGACCACCTGCGCCTGCACCTGTAGCGAATGCTTGTAGCCGTCGCGGGATTGCTTCCAGGCGTCGCGCGCTTCAGAAACGATCACCGGCGCCGGCGGCGGCGACGCGCCATAGGTCTCGCGGTATATCGTCTCGTAGTCGGTCTCGATCGCCGCGACCTGATAGGCGATGCCGTCCGCGACACTGATGAGCGCATCGATGGTGAGCAGTTTCGCTTTCAGATCGTCGGCGACGGAGGTCGGCAGGTTCACCAAGTCCTTCGCCTGGTTCTCAAGCATCGTCACTTCATGGGCGAGCTGCTTGATCTGGTTTTGAACTTGCGTCAGCGACCGCGCCGCTGTCAGGAGGTTTTGCGCGTGGTTGGTCGGATCATAGACGATGCCGCCAAATCCGAACTGCGCATGGGCCGTTCCCGTGATGCTCATGACCGGCATGACGCCCATCATGGTGATGCTGATGATCGTCTTCTTCATTCGTTTCCTCCTATTCAGCCGCTATCAGGGATGACGCTGCGCCGGGCCACTGGCGCAAAATTTCGACGGCCCATTTGAGATTTTTCCTGGTAAGGAATTCTTCTGCGAATGACCCGCCAGCGTGCGTGAGCTCATCCATGAGTTTCTGATCGGCGGGGCTTGATGAGCCGCAAAAGGCGAGCGCCACGGGGCCGAGCCCCAGCTCGAAAATGCGAGCGCCCAAAGGCGACTGGAAATAGTAATCTCGCTTAGGCGTCGCCCGGGCGATGAGCTCCACCTGTCGCGGGTTAAGCCCGAAGCGTTCATAGATCTCGCGCTGCTGGGGTTCGAGGGCTCGTTCATTCGGGAGAAACACGCGCGTCGGACAGCTTTCGACGATCGCCTGCGCAATCGAAGCATTGGCGATATCGGCGAGCGATTGCGTCGCAAAGACGACAGCGACATTCTTCTTGCGAAGCGTCTTCAGCCATTCGCGGATGCGGGCCGCGAAAAGCGGGCTATCGAGAAAAAGCCAGGCCTCGTCGAGAATGATGAGCGTGGGCCGCCCGTCGAAGCGCGCTTCGAGGCGATGAAAAAGATAGGTGACGACGGGCGCCGCGGCGGCGGGGGCCGCCATCAACGATTCCATCTCGAAACAGACCGTGTCGGCAAGCGCTAGCGTTTCATGATCGGCGTCGACGAGTCGCCCATATGGCCCTTCCAGGGTGAAGGGGTGAAGCGCGGCTTTCAGTTCTTCATGCTGCAACAGCATGACGAGCCCGGTGATGGTGCGCTCTCCGCGTTCCGCCGTGCTCAAGGACTTGATCGCCGACCACAGGGCTTGCCTTTTATCGGGCGTTATCGAAACGCCTTCCCGCGCCGCGAGCCCGGCGATCCAGTCGGCTGCGAAACCGGCGCCGGCTTCCGTGTCGGCGTCTTTTAAGGGTTGCAATGACGGCGCACTGTCGCTGCCGAGATCGATATGGACGCCTCCAACCGCGAGGGTTGCGGCGCGCGCGGAGCGGCCCTTGTCGAACATGAAAATCTGCGCGTTCTCATAGCGCCGCCATTGCATTGCGATCAACGACAAGAGCGCTGATTTGCCGGCGCCTGTCGGGCCGACGACAAGCGTATGGCCCACATCGCCCACATGAAGATTGACGCGAAACGGCGTCGTCCCGTTGGTGTGCGCCTGAATAAGCGCCGGGGCGGAAAGGTGCTCGTTGCGCGCCTCGCCCGCCCAGACGGAAGACAGCGGCGTCATGTGCGCGAGGTTCAGCGTGTGGAGGATCGGCTGGCGCACATTGGCGTAGACATGGCCCGGCAGGCTTCCGAGCCAGGCTTCAACAGCGTTCAGTGTTTCGCGGATCGCGGTGAAGCCGCGTCCATTGATGATCTGCTCGGCGACGCGCAGCCGGTCTTCAACTTCCGAGATATCCTCGCTCATCACCGTCACCGTGGTGGTGACGTAACCGAAAGAGACGAGATCGTTTCCAAGTTCCTGCAGGGCGGCGTCTGCGTCGACGGCCTTGTTGTCGGCGTCATTATCAAGGAGCGCGGCCTGCTCGTTGAACATGACTTCGCGGATGACCGCGCCCATGGACTTGCGTTTCGCAAACCAGTGCCGGCGCTGTCTTGCGAGAACTTTCTCCGCTTCATGCTTGTCCATGGCGATGAAGCGCGTCGCCCAGCGATAAGGAAAGCCCTGACGGTTCAGATCGTCGAGAATGCCCGGCATGGTGGAAGCGGGAAACCCGAGGATGGTCAGCGTCCGTACATGATGATCGCCGATCATCGGTTCGAGCCCGCCGGTGAAAGGCTCGTCGGCTAATATGGCGTCCAAGAAAACGGGGATTTCCGGCGCCGCAATCCGGTGGCGTTTCGCCGACACGCATGAATGAAGATAGGAAAGGGTTTCGCTGTCGCTCAAAGGCTCGATATCGACGAGCGCCGCCGACAGGAGATCATAGGCTCGCACGCAGGTCTCAACGAAAGTCTCAAGCCGCCGGCGCCAGTTGTCTTCCCCATGCTTTTCGGATCGGGTGATGAGGGCGCGTTCAGCGCGACCCTTCGCGTCTGCCGGCGGCAGCCACAGGAGCGTCAGATAATAATGGTTTTCAAACTGATCGCCGCTCTCGCCGTCGAGACCCCCTTCAAAACGCAATCGCCGTTCTTCATCGACAAGCCAGGACGCGGCGTCGCTGAAGTCCGAATGCGGGTAATCATGGGCCTCGACGCGCACCGCCTCGAAGAACAGCGCCCAGCCCGATCCGAACCGGCGCAGCACATTGTTGACGCGGGCCGTCGCCGCAACGAGTTCGGCGTCGGTGGCGCTCTCCAAATCCGGCCCGCGATAACGGAAGGTCTTCTGGAACGATCCGTCCTTGTTGAGCACGATCCCCGGCGCCGGACTCGCCGCCCAGGGGAGATAATCCGACAAGAGCCGCGGCTTGTCGCGATATTCGCGTAAGTTCAGCATGTGAGATGCGCCTTGTGACGTAGGGAGCGGATTGCAACGCTCATGAAATCGGGATCGGCCTTGGCCGCCATGACAGCACCCGTATGGCCGGCGAGCCAGACCAGAAGCCCCGGTATCCAGAGACGGAGCCCCAGCGCCAGCGCCGCGGCGATGGTGCCGATCAGGATCGCTTCTGAGCGCGGCGCACCGCCCATAAGGATCGGTTCAGTCAGAGACCGCCGCAGGGGGATTTCAAAACCGTCCATTACTCGCGTCTCTCAGTAAAGAACGGCGCCGCCGCCAAAGGAGAAGAAGGCGAGGAAGAAACTCGTCGCCGCGAAAGCGATGGAAAGTCCGAAGACGATCTGAATGAGTTTCCTCATCCCGCCGGACGACTCGCCGAAGGCGAGCGCAAGGCCGGTCATGATAATGACAATGACGGCGGCGATGCGCGCGACAGGGCCTTCGATCGATTGCAGGATCTGGTCGAGCGGGCCTTCCCAGGGCATTCCTGAGCCGGCGGCATGCGCCGTGCCGATAAGGAACAGGAACGCGGCGCCCGCAGTAAGCACGCGGCGCACCGCGATCTTCGTCTTAACAACTTTCATGTGTCTCTCCTTTGATTTCGGAAACAAGTTTGAGTTCGCAGAGCGGCGCGAATTCGTAAGCGTCGCCGTCGACGCCAATGACCCGCAGAGCGTCCTCGACGCGCCGCACGCCGTCGCGGCGCGACATGAAGACGACGACGTCAACCGCCTCCGCGATAAGCCGTTGCGGCGGCTTGGCTGTCGCTTCGGCCGCGAGTTGCTCTAGCCTCGACAGCGCCCCTTCCGCCGAATTCGCGTGCAACGTCGTGACGCCGCCGGGATGGCCGGTGTTCCACGCCTTTAAGAGATCGAGCGCTTCCGGTCCCCTCACCTCGCCGACGATGATGCGGTCCGGGCGAAGGCGCATGGTGGACCGGACAAGCCGTGTGAGACTTGCCCCTTCCCCATGCGTTCTGAGCGCGACCGCGTTTTTCGCGGCGCATTTGAGTTCCCTCGTGTCTTCGAGAATGACGACGCGCTCTTCCGCGAAAGCAGGTTCTGCAAGCAGCGCATTCGTAAAGGTCGTCTTGCCAGAGGATGTGCCGCCGGCGATGACGATGTTGGCGCGATCCGCCAGACAACATCGCAGCGCATCTGCAACAGCCGGCGCAAGCGCGCCGCTCTTCACATAATCATTGAGCGTAAAGGGCGTGGCGGCGGGTTTGCGGATCGCAAAACAGGGCGCCTCGGAAACCGGCGGGAGAAGACCTTCAAAGCGTTCGCCGGAGCCTGGCAATTCCGCGGAGATGACGGGATTGGCGCGACCGCAGGTCTCGCCGACGCTGTTCGCGACCAGCTTGATGACGCGTTCACGCGCTTCGGCGTCAAGAGTGTCTGCTTCACGCGCAAGCGCGGCGCCGGCCCGCTCGATCCAGATCGACCCGTCGGGATTGGCGAGAACCTCGATGACATCGTCGGCGGAGAGCGCCGCCGCGACAGCGCCGCGAAAGGCCGAGCGCAGCATAGCTGTTCTGCGTTTGGATGTCGTTTCCTGGCTTGCCGGCTGCGGCATTGATTGAGCGCCTTCTCATTGTCTTCAATGAGGCCCGATTGTCGTCAGGCAGGCGCGGCGCCGATAGTTCGGAAACTCAAGGGTCAATCGAACCCATTCGCAAAACGTCGAAAGATAAGGCCCGTCGCGGCCCTCGGCGCTCAGACTTTATCCGGCGGTCGCCTTCAGGCATGATGGCGTCATGTGCGGACGATTTTGGGCTTCGTTGACATGGGAAGAATATCGCGAGCTGCTCGACCTGAAAGGCGAGCCGCCAGAGACGAATTTTCGCCCGAACTGGAATACCGCCCCGACCCATGACGTGCTCATTTGCTCGGAACGCGACGGCGAGCGCCGCATCGAGCAAATGAAATGGGGACTTGTCCCGATCTGGATGAAGGACAAGCCGAAATTTTCAACGATTAACGCCAAATGCGAAACCATCGAAGAAAAGGCGACCTGGAAGGGCTCGCTTAACAAGATGCGCTGCGTCATTCCGATCAGCGGCTTTTATGAATGGCGGCGCGGCCCCGGAAAATCGAAACAGGCCTATGCGATCAAGCGCCGTGACGGAAAGCCGATGCTGCTAGCGGGTCTGTGGGCTTTCAACGACAAGGTCGATCCTGATAATCCGCGCACTTTCACCATCATCACCTGTCCCGCCAATGAGGTCATAGGCGCCGTTCATGACCGGATGCCGGTCATTCTCGATCCCGCCGATCTCGATCTCTGGATCGGACCGGAACCCTGGGGCGATGCGCATCGCGCGCTCCTTAAATCCTGCCCGGATGAATGGCTCACGGCCTATCCGGTCTCCAATGATGTCGGATCGGTCAAGAATAACTACGCCGAACTGATCGACCCCGAGGGCGATCCGATTTTCTAGGCCCTTTGGATTCAAGGCCTTAGCGGCGGAATGTTCAGTGCAGAATCGATCCGCTTGACTCAAAAGTTCTCTTTTTGTTCTAATTCTCGTCCATAGCTGAAAACGGAACCCGCGGGATGCACGCCATCGCCCGCCGCAGGAGCCTTGCGGGGCTCCGGCGGCGCATCGCCGACATTGAGAAACGGGAATTCACGAGCCTTCCGGGAACGGATGATCTCGCCTGCGGACCCGTTTTGCTCGCGCGCGGGGCCGTTCACGAATTCCGGGCGGGCGACTATCGCGACGCGCCTTCCGTTCTCGGTCTTGCGCTTGCGCTCGCCGGCGCTGCAAGCGCCGAACGCGCGCAGCCGATCATCTGGATCGGACAAACGCGCGACGCATTTCAAGAGGGCGTCCCTTACGGCTGCGGTTTAAACTTTTACGGCGTCGACAGCGCGCTTTGCATTTTCGTTCACGCCCGCGACGCCAAAGCCGTCCTCTGGGCGGCGGAAGAAGCGGCGCGTCACGATGCGATGGTTATCATCGAATTCTGGAAGCCGCACTCGCTGCTCGACCTCACGGCGACGCGTCGCTTGCAGCTTGGCGCCGAACAATCGGGCGCGAGACTTTTTTTGCTGCGTGATGCGCGCGACGAAGGCCCGAGCGCGGCGCGCACGCGCTGGCGCGTCGCGCCGGCGCCAAGCGCGGAAGATCCATTGGACGAACGGGGATTGGGGCGGCCGCGCTGGAGTACGGCGCTGGAGAAAAACCGCGACGGGGGTCGCGGCCGGTGGGTATTGGAATGGGATCATGCAGAAAGAAGACTTGTCGAGGCCGCGCCGCATAATCGCGGCGTGGTTCCCGCGATGGCCGACGGACCATTTGAAGAAACAACAGCCGTCGCTTGAAGAAGTGGCTGCGCCCATCGTCATTCATGAAAAGGCGAAGCGCGCCTTGCGCATCCGCGCCATGGACGTAAAGGCGGCGAAGCTTGGTCTTTATCAAGGCCAGGCGCTTGCCGATGCGCGCGCCATCGAGCCGAAGCTCATCGCCGTCGAGACAGACGCCCATGAGGAAGCGCAAAGCTTTCGTCGTCTCGCCGAAGCGCTGATGCGCTATTCGCCTGTCGTTTCGCTTCAGGCGACCGGCGAACTTTTCATCGACATTACCGGCTGCCAGCGGCTTTTCGGCGGCGAGGACGCGATCCTTAGCGATCTCAAAGAGCGCATGACACGCGCCGGCTATTCGATGCGCGCCGCAATTGCGGAAACGGCCGGCGGTGCCTGGGCGCTGGCGTGTTTCGGAGATCTGGAAATCGCCGATCAAGAAGCCCATCATTCGGCCATTGCATCCCTGCCGGTCGAAGCGTTGCGGCTGTCGCCGGACTTGTCCGACCGCCTCCGCCGGCTGGGGCTGAAAACTATCGGTCAGCTTTACGACATGCCGCGCAGTCCCCTGACGGCGCGCTTTACAAAAGTGCTTTTATCACGTCTCGGACAAGCGCTGGGGACGGAAGCGGAACCGCTTGTCCCGATCATTCCGGCGCCGCGCTATTACGCGGAACGAAAACTCGCTGAACCGATTTCCACCGTCGAAGCCGTCAAATCCGTTCTGGAGCCGCTCGCCCATGATCTCGCCGGAAACCTCGCGCGAGACGCCGCCGGGGGGCGGCGTTTCGAGCTGGCGTTCTTTCGCGTCGACAACGAGGTCACGCGAATGAGCATTGGCGCCAGCGCACCCGCGCGCGACGCGAAACATATTACCCGTCTTTTCGAAAACAGGCTCGACGATTTGAAAGACGACTATGATGCAGGCTTTGGCTTCGAGCTCTTACGCCTCTCGGCGTTCGACGTGAGCTCGCTCGCTGTTCGGCAGCGCGCCGCCTTCGATCTGCAATCGGATAGAGAGGCGCAGGAAGAAGCCCTTGCGGAGCTGAAGGATCGTCTCAGCAACCGGCTCGGCGCAACAAACGTCCGCCGCGTCAGTTTCAGGAATTCGCACCTGCCGGAGCGCGCCGCCCGTTTCACGCCGGTGGTCAATCCCGCGAGCCAATCCTATGTTGGTCCTGTCAAACATGCGCGGCCAGTGAAGCTGTTGCCGCGCCCCGAAGAAATCGAGGCGCTCGCGGAAGTCCCCGACGGCCCGCCGATCCGCTTCAAATGGCGGCGCGTCGCTTACGCTGTTGCGCGGGCCAATGGTCCCGAACGTATCGCCGATGAATGGCAGGGCAAAGAGATGGCGGGACCGACGCGCGACTATTACCGCGTCGAAACGGCCGAAGGCCGGCGCTACTGGCTCTTTCGCGAGGGCATCTACGGCGCGGAAACGACGATCCCCCGCTGGTTCCTTCACGGGTTTTTCGCATGACAGCGTATGCAGAACTCGCCGCCATGAGCAATTTCACATTCCTTAAAGGCGCCTCGCATCCCGACGAGCTGGTGTTCCAGGCGGCGAAACTCGGTCTCGACGCCATCGCCGTCACTGACGTCAACACGCTCGCCGGCGTGGTGCGAGCCCATACCGCCGCAAAGGAAATCGGATTCCGGTTCATCACCGGCGCGCGGCTTAAATTCGTCGATGACACGCCCGACATTCTATGCTGGCCGTCGGACCGCGCCGCCTATGGGCGGCTCTGTAAACTGCTGACCCGAGGAAAAATGCGTGCGGCGAAAGGCGATTGCGAAATCACCCGCGCCGATGTGCTGGAGCTTGGCGAGGGGCAATTATTTGCGGTCTTGCCTGACGATCCCTTCGCGCACGCCATCGCCGAATCGCTCAATGACTTCCGCGTCGCCTTTCCCGGGTCGGTCTGGCTCGCCGGCGCGAGGGCGTTCCGCGACGACGATCGCCGTATCCTCAATCAACTCGCGCTGACAGCACGAGGCGTCCGCGTTCCGCTCCTCGCCGTCAATGACATTCTTTACCATGCGCCCGAACGCCGGCGGCTCGCCGATGTGGTTCATTGCATTCGAGAACATTGTACAGTTTTTGAGGCGGGACGTGCGCTTGAAGCCAACGCCGAACGGCATCTGAAACCGCCGACGGAAATGCTGCGCCTCTTCAAGGACCACCCAGCCGCTATCGAAGAGACCTTGCATGTGGCGGCGCGCGCGCGCTTCTCGCTTGACGAGCTGCGCTATGAATATCCGGAAGAAAATTGTGGGGCGAGCGCAACGCCGCAAGAAGAACTTCAACGCTTGTCATGGGAAGGCGCGAAGACGCGATACCCTGACGGCGTACCTGAGAAAGTCGCGGCGGCGCTCAATCACGAATTGGCGCTGATCGAACAGCTCGATTATGCGCGCTACTTTCTGACGGTTTATGACATCGTGCGTTACGCGCGCTCGCAAGGCATCCTCTGCCAGGGCCGCGGATCGGCGGCGAACTCGTCTGTCTGTTACTGCCTCGGCGTCACCTCAGTCGATCCGGCGCGCATCGATCTCCTGTTCGAGCGCTTCGTTTCGGCCGACCGCAACGAGCCGCCGGACATCGACGTCGATTTCGAGCACGAGCGGCGCGAAGAGGTTCTCCAGTATATCTACAGAAAATACGGCCGCGATCGCGCCGGCATCGCCGCGACCGTCATCACCTACCGCACAAGAAGCGCGGTGCGCGAAGTCGGCAAGGCGTTCGGGCTCTCCGAGGATGTCATCTCCTCGCTCGCCAAAAGCAATTGGGGCAGCGATGCGTCTGGCGTCAATGAAACCCGCGTCAAGGAACAGGGCCTCAATCCCGCCGATCTCACCTTGCGTCACGCGCTTCACTTCTCGAAAGAGCTGATCGGTTTCCCGCGCCACCTTTCGCAGCATACGGGTGGTTTCGTGATGACGCGGGGGCCTCTGGAGGAAGTCATTCCCATCGGCAACGCCGCCATGCCGGAACGGAGTTTCGTCGAATGGGACAAGGACGATCTGGACGCGCTCGGCATGATTAAAGTCGATGTGCTCGGCCTCGGAATGCTCACCTGCATCGCCAATGCGTTTGCGTTGTTGAAGAAACATTACGGCGTCGATCTCGATCTCGCCTCGATCCCGGCCGAAGAGCGGCAAGTCTACGACATGATCTGCAAGGCCGACACGCTCGGCGTCTTCCAGATCGAAAGCCGGGCGCAGATGTCGATGCTGCCGCGCCTGAAGCCGCGCAACTTCTACGATCTCGTCATCGAAGTGGCGATCGTACGGCCGGGCCCGATCCAGGGCGATATGGTGCATCCCTATCTGCGCCGGCGAGACGGGCTCGAAAAGGTCGAATATCCGAGCAAGGATCTCGAAAACGTGCTCGGCAGGACGCTCGGCGTTCCCTTGTTTCAGGAACAGGCGATGAAGATCGCCATCGTCGCCGCGGGTTTCACGCCGACGCAAGCGGACGGACTGCGCCGCGCCATGGCGACGTTCCGTCGGGCAGGCACGATCCACCAGTATCACGACAAGATGGTCGAAGGCATGGCGGCGCGGGGCTATGACCGCGACTTCGCCGAACGCTGCTTCAAACAGATTGAGGGGTTCGGGGAATATGGCTTTCCCGAAAGCCATGCGGCGAGTTTTGCGCTGCTCGTATATGTCTCCTGCTGGCTCAAATGCCGCTATCCGGATGTTTTCGCCGCAGCGCTCGTGAATGCTCAGCCCATGGGATTTTACGCGCCCGCGCAGATTGTTCGTGACGCGCGCGAGCATGGCGTTGGAGTGAAGCCCGTCGATATAAATCACTCTTATAGTGATCTGACGCTCGAACCATCCGATGGCTTTGGCAACATTCACGCGCGCCACCGCGCCATGGGAAACTCGATGCGGGCGAGCCATGCGATTCGTCTCGGATTCAGGCTGGTCAAAGGTCTTGCGGACAAGGATGCCGAGCGCATCGAGGAATGCCGCGGCGCCGGGTACGATTCCGTGCGCGATCTCTGGCTGCGAACGGGGCTCTCGCAGGCGTCGCTCGAAATTCTCGCCAATGCCGACGCCTTCGGATCGCTCGGGCTCTCGCGCAGGGACGCCCTTTGGGCGGTGCAGGGCCTCGACAAAGTGAAAGGCGACGACCAGATGCCGTTATTCGCCGCCGAGCGCGCCTTCCGCAAGGAAGAGGAAGTACGACTGCCGACCATGCCGCTCGGCGAGGAAGTCGCTTATGACTACAAGACCGTGAAGATGTCGCTAAAGCGGCATCCCGTTTCATTCTTACGCGGCTGGCTCAAATCCTCGCACTACGCCGCCAATGAAGATTTGTGGAACTTGAATCATAGCCGGCTCGTATCCGTTTCCGGTCTCGTGCTGGTGCGCCAGCGGCCGGGCACGGCGAAGGGCGTCATCTTCGCGACCCTCGAAGACGAGACCGGGATCGCCAATATCATCATCTGGCCGAAGATCTTCGAGCGGTTCCGGCGAGAAGTTTTGGGGGCGCGCTTCCTTGGCGTTTCCGGCGTCCTGCAGCGCGAGGGCGATGTCATCCACATCGTCGCCCGGCGGCTTTACAACCTGACGCCAAAGCTTTCCGACTTGAGCGGCTATCACGGTGAGATGGATGACGGTCTTTCAAGAGCCGATGAATTCAAGCGCCCGGTAAACGAGGATTTAAGGAAGGGCGATTTCCGCCGGCGTATGGAACGCGCCAAACACATGGAGAAAATCCTCCCAGGCGGGCGGAATTTTCATTAAACGCCGCCGCTCACTCGCCAGGCGGGTCGTTTTTGCAGACCCGTCCGGCAAGACTTTTTCCCTCGCCGATCTTCGCCGCAACCTGCTCGATAAAATAGTCGAAGCGTCTTTGCCCCAGATTATGCGCGACATCACGTTCGCCTTCCGGCAGCGGCTCCGTTCGCGTCAGCCAGTAAAGCACATATTGTCCTAGCGTTTCGAGAATCACGGCCGTATCACGCTCGACCGCGCCTTGCCTCAGATCGATGGCGTCAAGACGTTTCAGGATCGCCGCTTCACGTCCGGCTTTTGCGTCAGGGTTGAAATAGCAGCGCAGCGCATCCTCGACGATGGCGGATTGCGTGACGCCGGGCCCTTGTGCGGCATTGTCGAGGTCCGCCCAGACGCGATCGCTTAACCTCACATGAACGCGACGTTTCGCCATGGTCAAAAATCCGGCAACAAATCTTTGTCGACGCGATCGAGGGCGGCCGCACGCCTTACGCGCTCCGCCGTTGCCTTGCGGGCGTCATCGCCGGCGCCGTCGGCGAAATCTTCTTCCGACAATTCCCGGTCCCGCTTCTCATGGTCATCGTCGATCTTCCTTTCGGCGTCCTCCTGCGCCGGCGTGAGCTGCGGCTCACGTCCGCCCTCATCGCCGCCTGACGGAAGCGCCGCATCGTCCGCTGCAAGATTCCGGTCTGTTTTCCGGCAAGCTGACGCCCAATCGTCGGGACGCGCCGCCGGCAACATCGGCGCCGTCGGCGGCGCGCCGGTTCGTTCGGTAAAATTCGCATCCTCGTAATAACGCAGCTTCTTCGCCCTGATGGGCGGCGCGCCGGAGATCATGACCACGGCGTCATCCGGCGGAAGTTGCATGACTTCGCCCGGCGTGATGAGGGCGCGCTGCGTCTCCTGACTCGACACCATGACGTGGCTGAGCCAGGGCGCGAGACGGTGGCCCGCATAGTTGCGTTGCGCGCGCTGTTCCGTCGCCGTGCCGAGGGCGTCAGATATGCGTTTCGCCGTGCGCTCGTCATTGGTGGCGAACGCAACGCGCACATGGCAATTGTCGAGAATGGAATTGTTCGGCCCGTAGGCTTTCTCGATCTGATTAAGCGACTGCGCGATCAGGAAGGCCCTCACGCCATAACCCGCCATAAAGGCGAGCGCCGACTCGAAGAAATCGAGCCGGCCGAGCGCCGGAAATTCGTCGAGCATCATCAGGACACGCCGCCTTTCCTTTTCTCCCGGAAGCGTTTCCGTAAGGCGTCGACCGATCTGATTGAGGATGAGCCGAACCAGCGGTTTCGTGCGGGAGATATCCGACGGCGGTACGACGAGATAGAGCGAGACCGGCCGGTCGCTGTCGGTAATGTCCGCAATGCGCCAGTCGCTCGCAGCGGTGACGCGCGCGACAACGGGATCGCGATAAAGCCCGAGAAAACTCATCGCCGTGGAGAGAACGCCGGAGCGCTCATTCTCCGATTTGTTCAGCAATTCGCGCGCCGCCTGTGCGACCACGGGGTGCGCGCGCGGCGAAGCATCGGTCCCGATATGATTGGTCGACATCATCAGTTTCAGGGTCGTCTCGAAACTGCGGCGCGGATCGGAGAGAAACACCGCGCATCCCGCAAGCGTCTTTTCCTTTTCCGCATAGAGGACATGGAGGATGACGCCGACAAGCAGCGCGTGGCCGGTTTTCTCCCAATGGTTCCGCCGTTCGAGCGAGCCTTCAGGATCAACAAGAATATCTGCGATGTTCTGAACGTCGCGCACCTCGTTCTCGCCGCGGCGAACTTCCAGCAGGGGATTATATCGCGCAGACGCCGGATTGGTCGGATCGAACAAGAGGCAATGCGAAAATCGCGACCGCCAACCCGCAGTCAGCGACCAGTTCTCGCCCTTGATGTCGTGGATGACGGCGCTTTCAGTCCAGGAAAGCAGTGTAGGCACCACAAGGCCTACGCCCTTGCCGGAGCGTGTCGGCGCGAACGCCATGACATGTTCCGGACCGTCATGGCGCAGATAGTCGGATATCCAGCGTCCGAGGAACACGCCTTCCGGCTTCAGAAGACCTGCTGCTTCAACGTCACGCGCCTTCGCCCAGCGCGCAGACCCATAGGTGGTCACGAATTTCTGAGAACGCGCCCGCCAGAGCGAACCGGCGATGGCGGCTGCGGCGCCGAGGAACCCGCCGCCAGCCGCCATTGCGCCCGCGCGATTGAAAACACCCGGCGCATAGGCCTCATAGGCGTACCACCATTGGAAGAGCCGCCATGGCTTATAGACGGGCACGCCTAAAAGTTCGAACCACGGCGCGCCGAGCCTCCCCTGATAGCCGAATTGGTGGGCCGTCCATTGCGTCGCGATCCATAAGGACAACGTTATGATGGCGAAAACGATCAGGAACTGACCGATAAGTAGTTTGGTCGGCGTCATTCGATTTTAAACAGACATGGCTTATCGCGCTATCGAGCCTGTTATCGCCCTATGCGACGCCGATCGAATAGTCAGGAAACTTCCAAATCCCTGCAATCCAATCAGTAAATCTAACAGGACAGCGCGCGCCGGGCGTTCGTCGCGATCAGCTCTTGCGCTCTCGCATGTTCCAACCGCCATAGTGATGCAATCCCTCGCATCGCTTCACCCACGTCGCCGGCCTCGATAGGCTTGCCGGCCGACTGCAGGAACGGCGCATCCGTTTCAGTCAGGATACGCCCCTTGGGCGCACACTCCACGAGCGTTCTACCCGGTTTCGTAAGCAGCATCTGTTCGTTCACCGAGAACCAACAACCGAGGTCAATCGCGCGTCGAATCTCGGGGCCAGTTGCAGAGAACCAATGCAGGACGATGATGTTGTCTCGGCACGCCTCACGCGCTTCAAGCGCGTCGAGCACCAGCCTTGCACATCTGACGCTGTGGACGCTCACAACTTTGTCACGCTGGCTGGCGCAGATTCTCAACGCACGATCGAAGATTTCCTTCTGTCGTTCGAATGATCGATAATAGCGACGCCCCGCGTCCAGCCCGATCTCGCCGATATACCTTGTCGTCTCGGACAATTCTTCAAACAAGGAAATCTCGTCGCCCCTCTTCTCGACCAATTGGGGGTGAAGACCGAGCGCGGCGAAAACGTATTCATTCCGCGAAGCGTATTCAGCATTTCGCCGATACGCCTTTGGCGTTGTCGTGACCGTCAGCGTCAGACATCGTTCACGTTCACACTTTTCAAATGCGCCCGCCATGTCCGCATGAAGGTCCAGATGGCAATGGAAGTCCACATGTTCGGCGCTACCCATGTCGTGATCTTACGCCTTTAAGCATTGCGGCAACTTCGGCCATTCCGCGCCTATAGACGTCGGCATAGTCGTCTATCCGATCGACGGGCAAGGGCCCAGGTTTCCGGACGAGGAAACGTGCGCGCTCAGGCTTTCTCTTTAATGACTTAAGGGCGAATAGGAAGGATCGGATATCTTTCCCTTCTGCCGTTTTCGAATCGAGAACGTTAGCGGTAAGATCAGCGAGGAAATATTCGGTCGAATCGTCATCATCCAATCCCGCGGCGAGCGCCGCACGCCTTATCAGACAGGGCACACAATATCCGCAATGTTTGGGCTCCTCCCCTGCCCAGCGAATCTTGGCGGGCGAGGAGCATGACATCGAAAGATACACGATCCCGCCGAGCAATTCCGTATCGAGGCATTCGGAGACCATCTCGCCTTTGGTCTTGAATCCGTAAGGATTAGCGAAGGAAGCGTCGATTCCCACATTCGCTACGAGTTCATTCATGTCAGCGATAAAATGCGGATGTGCGGTACGCGTACTGGATGACCCAAGTCGCGTTCGCTCCATAGGCACATTGAGGGCGATAACACCATTTTCGGGGATCAGCACCTCACCGGTCGACTCTAAGGCGTCTGCCGCCAGCGCCGCCATGGAGTAGAATAAGAAACTACGGGAACGCTGACTGTTTTCGCTCCCGGCCCCATCGAGGTCTGCCTTCGCGGCGCCGATGCGGCCTCGGATATTTGCGAAAGCGTCTTCGCCGAAGCGCTCTTCGAGCTGTTCTCGGAGTTCCCGTTGCGCCGAAGCCGCTTCGCCATCCCAATAATGGCTGATCAGCAACGGCTTTCGACCGCTCGCCAAAATGTCGATCGCCCCTATAAGACTATCGAGCCCGCCCGAGAACAGCGTGACCGGCGCAAAATCCGAAAAATCGAGTTTGCCGGAGTTTCCAGCGATTTTCTTATATGCCTTGGGGCGCGGCCGGAATTCGAATTTCCAATAGTCGCCAGTCAGGAATCGCAACATGGAGCCCAAACCATCACGCACCGCCGCCCAAACCTTGGGATCGCTTACAGGCGCATGAATCAGGAATCTGCGCGTCCACCCGTCCAGCGAATAATCGTTCCGCGAGTAACTCGTATCCGCCAGGAACACTGCGGTCGCAATCACCATCAGATCGACCGCCTTTTCAGACGGAGATACATCAAGTTCTTCCAAGGACTGCAAGAACTGACCGACGCCGAAATCGAGTTCGTCGAATGCGTCGATAAAGTCCAACAGTTTCGCCTCACCGGCGTCTTCGAGTGCGCCGGCGCGGGGGACGTCCTCGTCGCCGAACTGGATATATAGTTCACACCTCATGCGTCGGCCTCGAGCGTAGCTTGGAGCACGGCCAGAGAATCCTCGAATATCTCTGCGATCAAGGCATGCATCTGCGTCGATGTCATCGATCGGTTCGCGTCGAAAGATCGTGTCAGTTCGTCCCTCACCGCGCCAGATGCATATTCCCGTAACGTCGCCTCAGCATCGCGATATCGGTTGTCATCGACTGAACCGTGCAAGCTATTGCCGCCGATCTCGTTTATCACCTTGCCGATAATGCATCCCGTAATTACCTCCGCGAGAAACTCATCGAGTTGGTCGACGGTCAATTCGTCGAAATTTCCGAGATCCTGTTCTGCGAATATCGCGATGGCCTCGATGAAGGCGTCTCGTGCGACCGCTTCATCAAGCGTCCCGCCTTCGGGACAGAGCTCGTCTACGAGCGCTTCAAAGACTTCGAGTACCGGGCGACCGGCTAGATCTTGGAGATCGAAGCGACGCAGCGCTTCGGAAGGCCCTTCCCGGGCGAAGGCCGACGCGAATGACGCAACGCCTGATGCGGTGCGAACCGAATTCGGCATGCGCCGGACCGCGCCGCGCGCGCCGCCGGCGCTCGCGGTATAGCCGGAGATCGCCTTTGAGAGCGCGCCCGTAGCGCCGGAATTCGTAAAACGGGTGAAGCTCCCTCGCGGACCGCCGAGCGGCGGCAGGACCGGGGGCGCCGCCGCTGGCGGCCCGTCTTTGCCGTCATTCGCGCCTTCGGCGCCGCCAGTGTCGTCAGGCGTCGCCCCATCTTCGCCGCTGCCAATGGCGCCGGCGGCGTTCTCATCGTCATCCAGCCAGTCCGGCTCCAAGGCGCCTTTCGGCCCGCCATATGAACTCGAAGTGCCCATCTACTTCGCGCCCTTTTTCAGACTGGTTGCGGCCGCGACCTTTAATCCGTTGTTCTCATCCTGCGCCGCCCATTTTTCACAGAGCGCGCGATAACCTTTTTTCGCTTCATTCGTAGAGAACGCATCCGCCCATCCCGCCACCGCCCAGACGCCCAGGCGGGCGACTGGGAAGTCGTTCAGCATAGAGACTACCGCATTCTGGAAGGTCGGATGGACCTTGCATAACTCCATCAACCCGTACACTCCCGGCGGACGAGTCTTGAGATCGCTGGCCCCTCGAACGCGAGAGAGCAATGCGTTGAAATATCGTTCCGCCTCGCCCGGCGGCAGCTTGCCGACTTCGGCCGCGATGGCTTTCGCTTCCAGCCGGCCGCCACAGAGCTTTTCGATGAAGGCCTCTAACTGCGGCAGACCGGCGCCGCCGAAGAATGGCGACTTCCGGTCGCGAGAGATGAACAGATAAGGGCGCAAATCGATATCTGCGAGGCGCGGCTCCAACGCAAGCCAACGCCGCGACCACTCGCTCAATGGATTGTCCTCTTCAGAGGCCTTGCCGATGGCGGCATCGTCATCCTTGTCGACCGTAGCTTCCAATTTCTTGAGCGTGTCGGACGTGCCGTCGACGTTCGTCTCACGCACGATCCTATCATATAGATCGGTGTCGAATCGTTCCGCGAGCATTAGTTTCGAGAGAACCGGAATGGCGATATCGTCGGCGATCCCGCGACGTTCTGCAATCGCGAGGCGCAGAGCCATCGTATTCAGGAACCGCTTTATCTGACGCGGATTGCCACGCGCGCCTTCAGTCAATATCGGAGCGATCTGATCCGCCAATTGAATCGCGTTTTCGACGGCGGGAGGCACGGCGCCGAGAGCAGCGGCAATCGCCTCCCGTTCGAAACCGCCCCCGTCCCACGGCCTCCGCAAAACGTCTTTCGTCAATTCCACCAGCCTAAGGAACGCGTCGTCATCGGAACCCAATTCCAACTCGGTCATGAGCAGCGTAATATATGTTCGCGTCTCGACATATCCGAGCGGCGGCAACCGGAATGGCACTTGTATGAGTTTTTCAAGATAGTTCTGCGCGTAGGACGCGGGCCCTTGCGTCAGCGGCAGATCGGGAAAATGTTTCTTTACGGCATATTCGATCATCGCCTCGTCAGCGGCGATCACGAAGGCGGCCCCAGGCACGAACAAGAACAACCTGATCGCCTCTAAGGTCTCGATAGACGTTTCGGGCAAACATCGATCTAGATCGTCGACGACGACGATTAGCCGTTTGACCTTGGCTTCGCGGAGCAGATCGGAGAACTCTTCCCTGAATGCATGGATATGTTCCGGCACGGTTTCGGGTTCAGCCTCGTTCAGGTATGACTCACCCTCCGTGATGAAGGCCTCGACATCTTCGGCCGCGAAGTCGCCCTCTCCGCCCAAGATTCCTTTGGCCGCCCCTATCAGGCTTTTCAGCTGATCCGCCGTCGGAATGCCGGTGGCGGCAGTAAACGCCAGACCCCCCATCTTCTTGGCCACCTTCATCCAGTTTACGCGTTTGAGAAGATCGCCGGCCTTCTTCTTCGCAGCGGCGGTTAGGGTTCGATTGCGTTCCAGTTCCTCGATGATCGTTTCGATGAGGACAGCTTTCGTGTCTTCGAAGCCCTGGAAAAGCCAGCCGTTAAAAACGATACACAATGTATCTTCGGAATCTTCGAATTCAGCCGCCAACATCTTGAGTATGCTGGACTTGCCCGCGCCCCAGTCGCCATGGACGCCAATCGTCAACGGTGTGTCGCCCGCCGAATTCAGCAGATCGATGACCGTCTTCGAGATCGCTTCGTAATAGAGGAGATCAATCTCGGTCTCATTATCGGGAATGATCATCCCTTAACGATCCTTTGGAAACATGAAAGCGCCAATGCCGCGCGAAAGGCCCGAATGAATGGGTAGAAGACTGCAGAGCGAGATTAAAACTATACTATATCATCTGCCGATTCCACGAGCAGAATCAAAGGTCCAGCTTATACTGTTGGGCGTCCGTCTCAAGAGGGCCTGACGCCCGCGAATCCGCTCCAAGCCCGGCCGCCAGGGGACGAGCGTGAACTCCTTCGCGCGGGCGATCAGCGCGAAGCGTCCCTGCCCGAGATCGACCGGCCTTTCATAGACGCCCTCGAACGGGACACCCGCCGTCATCGCGCGATAGGTCTTTCCGGTACGGCGCGCTTCTTTGGCCGCGGCGCTTTCCAGCTCTCCGGCCGCGAGCGTCTCCCTCTCTCCTGGCGCGATCCCGCCGGCGTCCTCGGACCACAGGCCTTCCCGTTTCAAGAACGCTGCGCGTCTTGTGCGCGCCGCGGCGATGTCGGCGCCCAAGCTATTTTCACCGAATTCTTGTCCGGCTATTTCATCGAGCCAGACAGGCGCGCGGGCTTCGATCTGCGCATCAAGATCGACCCAGGATTTAACGTCAACCTGCGCGCGGCCGCCGCGCGCCGCTTCGTAATGCGCGGCGCGCTCAAGATAATCTTCGCCGATGCGCCATGACCCGTCCGCCTCACGCATGACCATGCTTGCCCTCCGCAACGCTTCCAGCCGCCGCTTATGCGCTTCGATAAAAGCTTTGCTGGCGGAAGGGTCGTCGGCTTCGTGCAGGGCCTTTGAATAAAGACCACGATTAAGTTCCGCGATGCGCGCAATCGCGCGATCCGACGCCAGCGGTCTCGCCTCGCGCTTTCCCAATTCGACGATGGCGCCTTGAGGGGGCAACGCGCCGGGCGGCGCTACGCCAGCCGCAACGCGCCAGAACTTTCCGTCGCCGGCTTCGACGACGAGCAAGCGCGTGTCGCGCATTTCATCGTCGGGCGCGCTGGCGGCGACGCGACCGATGATTTTCGGTGGCGCCCCGCCGTCATAGGCGGCGAGATCGCGCCCCGCGATCTCTTTGCCGGCCGCCGCCGAGATGGATCGGATGATGTCCCGCACTATCGCCTTTTTGCGCAAGATTTCTTCCCAGCCATTGGCGAGCCGCCATTTCACAGCGCTTTCCTTCACCGCGAGTCCGAGGCTTTCAAGAAATTTCAGGCGCCGCAGGTGCAAGGTCCGCTCGAACTGTTCAGCGCCCCCGGAAGAGGGTGCAATTTCCAGCGTATCGCCGCGCGCAAGGGCGGCAAGCTCCCGGTCGATGCCCGTAAAGCGCTCCGCTTCAACCTCGCGCGCTCTGGCTCTCGCGATTTCGAGATCGCGGCGGGGGCCAAGCCGCGCCAGTGCAATCTCCTGCGCTCTCGCTCTGAACCCGCGCGTCAGATATTCGCGGGCGATAACGAGGTCGCGGGCCTTCGCGTCCCTGCCGCGGATGACGACATGAGTGTGCGGATGGCCGGTGTTCCAGTGATCGACGGCGACCCAGTCGAGCTTCGTTCCAAGATCCTTCTCAGCTTGCGTCATCACATCGCGCGTAAAGGCCTTGAGATCGCCTATTTGCTCGCCGTCTTCAGGCGACAGGATAATACGGAACTGATGCGGGTCGTGTTTAGACCGCGCGAGAAAGTCCATGTCGTCGAGCTTTTCCCTGTCGCGATTATAGAGTTCGCCGCCGTTTCCATCGCGATCCACGCCATCGCGCTGGATGTATTTGACATGAGCGCGGAAAGCGGCGCGGCCAATACCCCTTCGCACCCTCGCGATATGCGTCTTGACGATGACGCGGCGCATCCGGAATTTCGCGAAGCGGAAACGGTGCATCGCGGCCATGCGAGCGGCGGCGCTTCCGCGCCCGATGCGCTCGCCGGAAAAGCGCCTCTTTCGTTTCGGTTTGGCGAGCCTCTTGGCGGCGCGTTTTATGCGAGCGCCATAGCGCTTTGCAGCGGAACCGCCGCGGTCGCCCGGACGGCCGAGCCGGGGCCTGAACTCGTCGCTCATCTAAAACCTTGCGGGAAATGATGGCGCCACGGAATACCTCCCCGAAACAACGGCTTCGTCAGCTCGCAGCGCCATAATGTTTTCAGCATTGCGCCGAATTTCCGATGTGCAGACAATCGCTTAGACGCCCCTTGGCGCCGGTGCTTTCATCTTGCCCTCCGGGGGCGCTTTGCTGTCCCCTTGCAACGCATTCGATCCTTTTGCAACGCTCTCTATGCAAACATTCAATCAGTGCGAATGATGAGGCGGACGCTTCCCAGTAAGCTTTCTTTCTTCTCCGCCCCGAAATATCGCCCATCGAGGGATCGCGGATGTTCATTGAGAAGGAAAACCTCGTCAGGTTGAAGCGTGAAACAGCCTTCCCATCGAGGCATTTTGCGACCGCCGCCGTCACGTTCGAGGGCGATGGCAACGAGGTTTCGGTTGATAAGAATCTCCAAACCATCGCGGCAGATTTCATCGCCTTCCAACGCAGCGATGCGTTTGATGACCGGCCAATCCGTTCCGAGATATCCGTTCGCCGCGGTCCATCTGGCGGTCCCTGACGCTCCCGATAACGCCGCCCAGTCTCCAATTTTCACCTCGGACTTCGTTATAAGATAAATCCCTCTTGGCGCGCTTTCGGTGCGATTCCAGATCGCAATCGCACCAGGCGGGAAGACGGAAACCACCGCAATCGCGGCGGCGACGATGGAGATCGCAGAGGCCGCCGCCCTCACCGCACCCTCGTCGCAGTGTCCTCGAACTGGCGGCTTTCGGACCAGGCATTGAGGTCTTGCTCCAGATATTTCACGCGCCCGCCATGCTTGCGATAGCGCGGGCCGCCGCCGACCCAGCGATAGTGATCGAGGGTCGAACGCTTCAGTCCGAGATAGGCAGCGGCCTCCCCGACACTCAAGAATTTACAATCCTGATCGCTCTTCTTGCCGTCATCATGCTTCATCTTCGTTCTCCCTGTTAAAGCGTCTGTCAACGCCGCAACTCTTGCAGGAAAATCGATGTTCATGGCAGGGACGATCTCGGAATTTCAAATCCGTCCCTTTTGACAATGCGCATTGCGCGATCGATTAAAGAAGCTTGCGATAGTGGCTGCTCATTAATCCTAGGCCCTTCTCGACAAGTCGCTTTGTGCGTTTCTTATAACTTTCATTGCTATCGTCCCAACCGCCCCTGACGCGCGCTGATCCAAAGATTGCTTCGCCAATACGCTTTCGCGGAATGCCTGAAAGTTCGCCATCGAGGGCGATCAGCGCATCGCGCAGCTTTTCGGGGCGAGCGCCCCGAAGCGGTTTACGGCGAGGGGCAAGACCGCCGCACGCGCGCCCGAATTCCTCCAACTGTTGCAGACTCTTCATCTCCAGGCGATCCGCTCCGACCCTTAGCGTGATCGAAACGGATTGCGCGATCAGCGCGCCAGCGCCGTCAAGCGCCAGCTGCGCGGCATAGCCCGGCGCGCGAATCACAAGCTTGTCGCGCCGTCCCGGCGCGATCAGAAACAGCTTCTCGCCGGGCAGTTTATCCCAAGAAAAGCGCTGCGGGGTATTGGCCGGCGTCGAATTGAATTCCGCCATAGCGTCAAAGCTTGCTGACATGACGTCAGGCAGCCAGAAGAGTTCAGCTTCAAAAGCGCAACACGCCGGGTCTGGAATAAAATGCAGACCGAAACTCTCGGCAATATGGCAACGCTGACTAAGTCGGCAAACGACTGATCCGTCTGTGCGGCGACTGATCCTGGCGCGCACGGCGCTCTCGCTGCGGCGCGCCTTCTTCAGCGCCGGATTACGGCGCATGAACTCCCAAGCCCACCCTGCGCCCGGTAACGTTAAGAGGCGGTCATACGCCGCAAGGTCAACAGGCCACGATCCCCCCATAACGCTATCCCCTCAGCTTAAGTCTAGTCGAGTGACGGTTGCGCGCGTTAACAGATGACCCGCCGGGATTGCCCGACTATTCGCCTTGTGCGTTTCAAGTTTTGGGCCAAATTGGCGGCGCGAATTCGGCACGCAACGTAAAAGATCGCCCGGACCTTGCGGCCCGGGCGATCTCGTCAACTGCCGAATATGCCGTCAGTCTTTGGCGTTCCAGAGAATGGCGCGCACGCGCTCGTCTTCCTGTCCGGCGGCGCGGGCGAGGTTCGCGAACACGCGTTTCTCGCCAAAGGCCGGATGCGCGAAGGTGAGCGAGACGTAGGGCTTGCCGGAATTTTTCCCGACGCGGTTCCAGCCGCCGCCGATCTCGTTGCCCCTACGTCCGCTTGAATTGGCGGCGTAGATGCGGAAATCGGGCTGGCGTTCGTTGTCCTTCGCCTCGTTCGGAACGATGGTGATCTTGGTATTCAAGGTCATCATCGCCAGCGTGCCTTCAAAGCCGCCATTCTCGCGTTTCGTTACGGTTCCAAGTGATTGAGCCATCTTTTCGTCTCCTTATCGATTGGCCGGAGAACCATTCCCCGGCCTGACGCGAAACGAGGAGAACGGCGCGCCGGGCCGCCTGAATCCGTGAGGACCGAAGCGCAGCGGAGGACCGGCGGGGACGGATTTTTTGTTTCGCGATGAAGGCCGAAGGCCGAGGAAAAAATCCGGCAACGCCGGTTTCGGGCGGGCCGGTCGTCGTTCAGTTTCGCGCGATCAAAGGCCGGGAATGGTTGTCTTTGGCGGAGCAAAATCTCGGAGACGAATGGCGTTCTGAGCGCCGGAATAGAAACGCGCGAAATGTAGGCGCCGTTGGTTGAAGGCAGGCTTTTGATAATCTGAATATCACGGCCATAGGTTCTAAAATGACGAGGCGAAGCGCGAAATGCGCCCCGCCCCGTGATCGCCTAGCCCGCAAAAAGCGGCGCGATTTTTTCGGCGCGTTTGACTGCGCCGGGTTTTCCGGCGTCGCCATAGGAAAGCGCTGGAAACTGCAGCCAGCGCGGACGCCAGTTCGGCGTTTTTTCGCGCCCGTTCCGGCCGTCAAGGCAATCCCGAATGATCGCTTTCTGGGCCTTCGCCGCAGCGTCGCGGTTCGCCTTTGCAACGCCGTCGCCCGCGATGTCTGCGAGCATCGCGTTGGTCATGTTTTTATCGCGCAAAAGTTCGAAAAACGCGTCGTCTGGCGTCATCCATGCGGCAATATCGATAGGCACAACGCGCGCGAGACAGTCCACCGCCTCGTGACCGGCGGCGATGATTTCCGCCGCGACAAAGGTCAGAATACGGGCGATGTCGGCGTCGGAAAGCGTCATCATTTTCGCGAAAATCGACGCCAATCGCCAGCCGTCTTCATTGCCGCCGGTGATAGAGGGCGGCTCGTCAAGATCGAGCAATCTACCGATTTCGGCGCGCTCTTTCTCGAACGCCTCCTGCCCTTTCGACGCCGCGACGCTCGCCGCCGTTTCCTCTTTCCGCGTCGCCTGTCTGTCGGGCTGGCAGCGAATATTCGGCGCGCCCGCGATCAGATGCGCCGCCAGCAAACGCAACGCGATTTGAGAGTGTTTTAGCAAAACCGCGCGCGCGGCGGCGTGGCGGTGAAGGTCCACATAGTTTTCCAAGGGCGCGGAGCATTCGGGCCGCTCGGTGCTTTTGTTTTCTTTCGCCGCGTGGGTTTTCCGCCGGGGCGCATAGCCCTTGATGAACGCAACTTCGCCGGAATGGCGCACTTCGACGAACACTTCCCCGCCCTGTTTTTTGGGGCGTTGATCGTACTCCCATGAATGGAAAAACGCGCCGCGCGGCAGGACGGTCACCTTGGTCCAGCCGCTTGAAATCAGCTTTTCGCGCTCGGCTTCAATCGCCGCTTCCTGACGCGCCCAGAACATTTCGGCGTCAGCGAAAACGGACCGCTCGCCGAACAAATCCTCGAAAATATCGCCGTCATAATCTTCCAGCGAAAAGAGCGCGGCGCCGGTTTCAATCTCGCCGCCGCCCAAGAGCCAGCGCTTTAACGCGTGCCCGCGCGGCGCGCGCACGTCCGCCGATTTGAACATTTCGAACCATTCGCGTTGCTTCGATTCGCTGGCGAGGGTGAGCGCGGTGATGCTGGCGCCGTCGATCTCGTCTTCGGCATAGGCCTTGCGGATGCCGGGGATGAGACTCGCCAAGGCGAGGCGCCGCTTCACGGTGAGTTCCGTCACCCCGAATATGCGGGCGATCTCCTCAACGCTCTTGCCTTTGTCGTTGAGCTTTTTGAACGCCTCGAATTCCTGCATTTCGTCAGGCTCAAGGCGCGCGGTGTTTTCGAGAATGGAGGCCTCCACGGCGGCGGCGTCATCGCCTTCGGCAAGCACCCGGCAAGGCAACTCGCGCGCCTCGCCGGTTTCTTTTTCGATTGTCTTCGTGGCCAGAAACCGCCGCCGCCCGGCGACGATTTCAAAGTGATCTGGCTCGCCATTGGGACGAACGAGCAGCGGCACCAAAACGCCGCGTTCGCGGATCGAGGGCAATATATCGTCGAGATATGGCTTTTTGCGCGACGCCCTCATATTGAGCGCCGAGACCGCCAATCGGTCGAGCGGGATTGTTTGCAGTTCCATCTTTCATTCTCCTGTTGCTGATGGTTCGGGATTGCGCGCCGCCTTACGGGTCATGCGGCGCAATTCATCGACAAGGTCGATCTGGCGCCGGGATTCCAAGTCGAAGAGTCCCATGTCGCAGCGCTTTTGCGCGGCGCGGGGCGCCAAGGGCGCCGCCGCCAAAACGCTAAGCCGGTCGCGCAAGGTGATCGGCGCGACGCCGCGCATTAGCGTTTGCGTTCCGGCCTCCGTTTCTTCTGCTTCCGGCTTCTCGTCACGCCCGCTCATGCCGCGCGCTCCGTCTTCGCCGCCGCTCCGGCAGGCGCATTCGTTTCAAAAGCCAGAATGAAATCCGCCGCTTTGGAGGCGAGCGAGGCCACGTTGAAGATCGTGCGGTTATCTTCCTTCAAGACCTCAAGCCATGCGCCCAGATAATCCGCATGGCGCACGGTCGGCGTGATGGAAAGCGATGCGCAAACGAACGCGCTTGAGAGTTCCGCGACCAGTTCCTCGCGGGCGTAAGCGTGGCTTCCGTAACGGCCCTTGAATTCGCGACCCAAACGCGAGGCGTGGCCGGTCCAGTGGCCAAGCTCGTGAAAGCAAGTGCGATAATAATTGATCTGCTCGAAGAAAGCCGGTTGCGGCGGGACGCGGATAAAATCCTGTGACGGAACATAGAACGCCCTGTCGCCGCCGATCCGGAAATCGGCGCCGGTCGCCTTGATGAGGTTTTCCGCGCGCGGGATTGCATCGCATTCCGGCAGGGGTTTGGCGTCCGTTGTGAGTTCCGGCGGCAAGCCCTCGCATTGCGCCGCGTTAAAGACGGTATAGCGTTTGAGAAAAGGCACGAAAGCGGCGTCGCCGCCCTCTTTCTCGACTCTGGCTTGCTCGTCCTTCGGGATAAATTTGTCGGCGTAAACGACCATGGCGCCGCGCTCGCCCTTCATCACGGAACCGCCCAAGGCTTTCGCCTGCCGGAAGGTCAGCCATGTTTGGCCGGAAAAGCCGTTCTCAATGGCGGCGCCCCACAGCAACAGAATATTGATCCCGGAATAGGCGCGGCCTGTCTGCGCGTTCTTCGGCAGGCCTGCGGCGATCGTCGCTGCTTCACCTCTTGCGGCCCAAGGCTGCGCCCATGGAAAGCGTCCGGCTTCCAGTTCCTTCACGATCTTCGTTGTGACTTCCGTATAAAGATCGGCGCGGGGCTTTTTCTTACCGGATCGCCCGCGCGGCTTCGCGCCGCTGCTCGCCGGGTTCTTTCGCTTGGCGGCGCGGCTGGGCGCGTCGGTTGCGGTTTCAAGTGCTGTCATGGCTGCTCGCTCCTTGCCTCTCCCGCCGCAAATTCCCCCGGGACGGCGGGGGCGGCGGAAACGGGGCGAGCATGAGCGCCGGGCATTCGAGGCCGGGGCGCAACCGGTTTGGTAGGATGAGAAAAACAACGAAGACGGATAAAGTGCCAAAGCGGTTGCGGCGCGGCCGCCCGGCGCTATTCGCCCCGTCTTCCGTTCCGCCGCCCCCGCTGTCCCGAGGGGAATGACCAACAAGCCGCGGGGCGAAGCCCCGCGTCCTTATCCCGCTCGCAGAGCGGGCCTGCGGCAGATGGGATAATCGGATCCCGGCCTTCCGCTACCATCGTCAGGATCTGGAACAAGGAGACCTGAGTGATGAAATTATATGTTGGTTTGGATTTGGGGTTGCAGAAGACGGCAGTGTGCGCCGTCGATGAAAAAGGTGAAACGATATTCAAAAGAATAATCGTATCGGAAGCGGAGACTCTGTTGAATTGCCTTTCAAAATACAAAGACGATATTGAACTTGTCGGTCTTGAGGCATGC
>BQJG01000001.1 GCA_021604585.1 Hyphococcus sp. | reverse complement strand
AAGCAACCTTTCCGGGGACGGACTTATGGCTCAAATAGCCCAAACTAAACCTTTCAAATTCCTGTTTTTGGCCGCCGCCACAGCGGCGCTCGCCGCTTGCGATGGCGGCTCAAATAGTGAGCGATATGCGGAGGCGCCGATGGTCAGCGGCGCTGCGATGGACCGCAATCAGGAATATAGCGACGCGAAGATCGCGCCTTCCGAACCGGCGCCGGGACAAGAGCCGGGCGAACAGGCCGGGGTCATGCTCGCCTATTCCTACTCCATGGGCATTGAGGCGCCGAAGAATGCTGTCGCGCTGCTGAAAGAAGCACACGAAAAAGCCTGCACCGACGCCGGACCGAAACTCTGTCAGGTGCTGGGGTCATCGGTGAACAGCTGGGGTGAGGATCAGGTCTCCGCCTATCTCAATCTGCGCGCTGAACCGGCGTGGCTCGCGACGTTTCGCGGCTCCATTGCGTCCGACGCCGACAAGGCCGGCGGCCGCCTCACCGCCAATACGGTGAATACGGAAGATCTGACAACTTATATCGTCGATCTCGAAGCGCGCCTTGCGGCGAAGCTGGCGCTGCGCGAGCGAATTAAGAACCTGCTCGAAACCCGTGACGGATCGCTGAGCGACATACTGGCTGCTGAGCGCGCGCTGGCGGAGGTGCAGGGCGAGATCGATTCCATGACTGCGCAACGCGCGGCTGCACGGGCGAGGGTCGCCATGTCCGCACTTTCGCTTTCCTACCAAAGCGATCCGGTGACATCGACTGGCATATTCAAACCGCTAACGGCATCTTTCAAAGGTTTTTTCCGCACGTCTGTTTCATCGCTTGCCGCTGCTGTCGATTTTGTTGCGCGCGCCTGGCCCTTCTTCCTTGTGGCGCTTGGCGTTTTGTTCGTTCTGCGCGGCTGGTGGCGCGGGCGAAAAGCAAAAGCCTGATCTGACAAGAAAAACGGCCCCGAGAGTTTTGCGAATACGCCGCATTCCCTCGAGGCCGCTCTTTGCAATGACGCGATCAACTTGCTTGGGGCGATAATCGCGCCTTGCTCCCCCATTTGTGGGCTCCCCAGCCCTGCTCCGGTACGCTGTGTACTGATCGGTTCTTCTCTCTCCCCCTGGCGAAGCGCTTGTGCCCTATGTTCCAAGCCGCCGCTTGGCGCCTCGCCAGGAGGAGAGAGTTGCAATTACTCTTCGTCATGAGCGAACGCGATGATCGAAGGAGCCATCGGCAAACGAGGATTGAAAGGGTTTTCAATGTTCGCTGCATCTTTGGCGATTTCGTATTCGGCATTCGCCAAAACAAGCGAGTCCAGTTTAGCGCTGGTGTCGACGCTTGCGGTTTCAACTTTCGCAACCGTTTCAGCGTTGGAAGCGACGGTCAGCGGGCCAAAGACATTGTCAATCTTGGCGGTCTGCAAAGCGATCTTCTTTTCAGTCTTCGCAGCTAAAGCCAATGTGAAGTCGGCCTGCGCCTGATCGAGATCTTCATGGATCAGTTGCATCAGATCGGTATTGCCCGGCATTTCGGCATGGGCGTTGGTGTTTGCATTCACGGCCGCTGCGGCGGCGAAAGCAACGAAGCTCAGATATAAGGTGCGGTTGGTCATTTCTCTCTCCCGTTTTTTGTGAAGCGCCGGATTAGCGCCTCGATGAATTAACCATAATCATCTCCCGGGAATTGACGTGTGTTGGCCGTCACAGCTTTGTTTTGGTTCACAAAATCGCCTTAATCGCGCCCCAATCCGCCGCAATGGCGAGTTTGCTTGACGCGCGGGGCGGATCGCGAGCTTTTCCTTGCTCAAACGGGCCGCCCGCGCCTAATCTCCCGGCAATTTTAACAAGTTGCGCCAGTTTATGTCTGCGGGGAGGCGGCGCGACCAAGAGGGTGATTGGTTAATGGAAGAGTTTTACGCCGGCGTAGATAACCTCAGCGGCTTGATCTGGGGCGGCACATGGAATGGAGCGGTGGTCTTGCCGCTGGCGCCAATGGTGGTCCTGCTGTTGGGCGCAGGCCTCTATTTTATGATTCGGCTGAAGTTCCTGCCGATCCGCAGGTTAATTCCTGCATTCGGCAATTTGTTCCGTGGCCGCGGCAAGGGCGTTGACGCATCCGCAGGCGGCGATATTTCTCCATGGAACGCATTGTCCACGGCGCTGTCCGGGCAAGTGGGCACAGGCAACCTTGCTGGCGTGGCCACGGCGCTGACCTTGGGCGGGCCGGGTGCGATTTTCTGGATGTGGATCACCGCTATTGTCGGCATGGCGGCTGCCTTCGCTGAATCAAGCCTCGCGGTGAAATATCGTGAAACCCATCCCGACGGGCACATTCACGGCGGGCCGATGATGTATATCAAGAACGGCCTCGGCAAGAAATGGGGCTGGCTGGCGATATTCTTTGCAGTCGGCACGATGTTCTCCGCCGTGGTCACCGGCAACATGACGCAAGCCAATTCTATCGCGACGGCGGTTGAAGCGTCAGCGAATGTTCCGACATGGATATCCGGCGCCGTGGTTGCCGTGCTGGCGTTTGTTGTCATCATCGGCGGGATCAAGTCGATCGGCTCGGTTGCCGGCAAAATCGTTCCGGCCATGGCGCTCGGCTACATTCTGGTCGCCATCGTGATGCTGATCATGCACGCCGAACATGTCCCGGGCGCCTTTCAGCAGATTTTCACTTACGCCTTTGGTTTGGAACAGGCTGGCGGCGGCGTCGCCGGTTATGCCGTGTTGCAAGCGGTGCGTTTCGGTGTGGCGCGCGGGCTGTTCTCGAACGAGGCGGGTCAGGGCTCGACCGCCATCGCCCACGCGGCGGCGCAAACCAATGATCCGGTGGCGCAAGGCGAGATCGCTATGCTCGGCGCCTTCATCGACACGATTGTCATCTGCACCATGACCGCGCTTGTCATCCTCGCAGTTCCGGGCGTATTCCCCGGCGCCGATGGCGGCACGGTCGAGTATGCCTGGCAGTCAACGCTTCAAGGCGCACAGGTCACGACTGCAGTGTTCGGTCATGCACTGCCCGATATAACGCTGTTTGGCGAAGTGATATCGCCGGGTGGCATCTTCATCGCCGTGGCGCTGGCGCTGTTCGCCTTCACCACCATCATCGGCTGGTCCTATTACATGGAGCAGGCGGCGACCTATCTGTTCGGTGACTGGATCGCCAAACCGACGCGTTATGTTTGGATTGCGATGGTGTTTATCGGTGCTTTGCAGCAGATCGATTTCGTTTGGAAGTTCGGCGATCTCGCCAACGCTTCCATGGCGTTTCCGAACCTGATTGCGATCCTGCTGCTGTCTCCGGTCGTGATTGCGATGGCCAAAGAGAAAGGGCGCCTCTAACGCGTCAATGAAATCAAGGTGAAACGCGCCTGGCTTGGCGGTCAAGCCAGGCGCGGTTAGTCTGGGCTTGAAATATCGAGGAGCGGTTTGGTGAAGCAGAGTTTGACGCGTGCGATCATAATGACTGGGGTTGCAGCTGGCGTTCTGGCGGCGGGAACAGCGCCGTCACTGGCGCAGGATGAGGCTGTCAACGATGGCGGCTATGTACGCCTCAGCGTGGGCGCGACTTTCGTCAGCGACTGGACGCAGGACCTCTCCTATAATCCCAATGTCGTCTTCGTGACGGCGCCGGCTTCCAGCCAGACCGTCGATAATGGCACGGCGCTGGCGTTTTCTGCGGCGCTCGGATTCGATTATGCAGACGGCATCCGCACCGAACTGGAATACCGATACGCCTCGACGCCGGTCGGTTCTGTCACGCCGGTGGGAGGCCCTTCATTGGGTGGGCCGGTCAAGGACAGCATCGGCGCGCATTTCGTGATGACCAATTTCTATTTCGACTTCGCCAATTCCAGTGCGTTGACGCCGTTTATCGGCGGCGGCGTCGGCGGCGCATTCGTGACCAATGAAAACGACCAGCGCGATTCAGCGCTTGCGCTGCAAGCTCGTGCGGGTGTGGCCATTGCGCTTGGCGAGGGTCTCTCAGCCGATGCCGAGTTTGTTTATCTGCGCAGCAATGAACTCGACTTCGGTCCGGGCATTGATGAATTTGTTGTCGGCGGTCCGGTTGGCCCTGCCATCACCGGCGCGCGCTATCAATCCTCGACGGCGATGCTGTCTGTACGCAAAAAATTCTAAAACCAGCATGACGACCGAGCTTTATCTGGCGTTTTGCGCCGCTTGCGTCGCTCTCTTCCTGACAGCGGCGGCCGGCCTGGCGCTTAGTCGCAAGTGATTTTTACTCGCCGTTGTAAACTGGCGTGAAGCTGGTCCGGTACACTCGCCATTCGCCGTCGGACTCTTTCTTCCAGACGCTGGCAAACCAGCCCTCGAAACGTTTGCGTCCCTCGTCGGCTCTAGGGCCAAAGAACCATTCTTTTTCATGAGAGCGCACATAGGCGTATTCGTCGCCGAGAAAATCAATGCTGAGGAGTTTCACCTCGGTTTTGCTGGCGCCGTTGCCTGACTCGTACCAGGTGCGCACGGCGTCCATGAAGGCGTCACGCCCGGTGATGCGTTCTGACGCCATGACCCAAATGTCATAGCCTTGGGCAAAGTGATCAGCATACGCGTCCCACCCCTTTTCGGGGAGGTCGGTGGCCAGATGCTCCATCCGCGTAATAATCGCCTGCTCCTCCGCCGAATTGAACTCGCCAGTCTCGGCTTTTGCGGGCTGGGCCATAAGCGCGAGCGCGAAAATGGCGCTGGTCAAAGAACGTAACATGAGGACTCCAAAAATTTTCCCAAGGATAGGCGGTTTTCCTACAGCACCGACAAACTGCGCCCAGCCTGCCATCGACCAAGCGACAGATGCGCGCGACAAACCGGGCGGAGGCTTCAAATGCCGCTCGCCTTGCGCTAGACCACGCGCCGACGCATTCACTGCGCGCCAATGCATTCAGCGGCGCGCCCATTTCTCGAGGAGTTTCCCCATGACCCGCAAAAAAATCGCTCTTATTGGCGCCGGTATGATCGGCGGCACGCTCGCCCATATCGCCGCGCAAAAGGAGCTTGGCGATGTTGTTCTGTTCGATATTGCTGAAGGCATTCCCGAGGGCAAAGGTCTCGATATCGCTGAAAGCGCGCCGATTGACGGCTATGACAGCCGCCTCAAGGGCACGCAGGATTACAAGGATATCGCCGGCGCCGATGTGTGCATCGTTACTGCGGGGATCGCGCGCAAGCCGGGCATGAGCCGTGATGATCTTTTGGGCATCAACCTCAAAGTCATGAAGTCGGTCGGCGAAGGCATCAAACAACATGCGCCGAATGCATTGGTGATCTGCATCACCAATCCCTTGGATGCGATGGTCTGGGCGCTGCAGAAATTTTCCGGCCTCCCGGCGAACAAAGTGATCGGCATGGCGGGTATTCTCGATTCTGCGCGCTTTCGGTTTTTCCTCGCCGAAGAGTTCAATGTGTCGGTTGAGAGCGTCACTGCGTTCGTGCTTGGCGGTCATGGCGACACAATGGTCCCGCTCGTGCGCTATTCGACCGTCGCGGGCATTCCCTTGCCGGACCTGATTGAAATGGGCTGGACAACGCAGGAGAAAATCGATGCGATTGTTGACCGCACGCGCAAGGGCGGCGGTGAAATCGTTGCATTGTTGAAAACGGGTTCCGCTTACTATGCGCCAGCGGCTTCTGCGATCCAAATGGCCGAATCCTATATCAAAGACAAAAAGCTGGTTGTGCCGTGTGCGGCGCAATTAAACGGTGAGTATGGTCTTAAAGACCTTTATGTTGGCGTTCCGATGGTGCTTGGCGCCGATGGGTGCGAACGCATTGTTGAGGTCAAGTTGAACGCAGAAGAAAAGGCAATGTTTGAAAATTCCGTCGAGGCTGTGCGCGAGCTGATGGAGGCATGCGTCAAGCTCGACCCAAGCCTCGCTTAGCCGCGACGAAAATGAACAGTGAAAGAGGGCGCTTCGGCGCCCTTTTTGGTGGCATGTGCCGAAAGAATTTCACAATGCGTAACGTGTTTTGTATCGCGATTTCTTCTTGCACGGCGTGGTGAAAAGCTGACACTTAACGGTTTGGTCACGGGCGACCTATAACTTACTACCTTAAATCGGATCGAAACTAAAAATGATCCGTATGGCGCGTAGAATTGTGTCGCGCTATAACGAGTAGAACGCTCTTGTTTAATTCTGTTTGCAGCAGGGGGAGCGTTCATTATGCCGTTACGGCGAATTCTAAATACTATCATTGCTACTGTAGCCGCGACTTTCCAGAGTGCAGGTCAGGCGTCGGCGCAGACCAGCGGTGATGTTCAGTTCAACGGGTTGATCTTCGACATCTGTATTGTTGCGATTCTTGGCTCGGGAACTTTGGCGCCGGACGCGACCTATACGAGCTTGTCGAGTGAAAATCCCGGCGGCGCCCGGGGCGGCGCCACCGTCGTCACAACCAGCACGAATTTCGATCTGACGATTGATGCGCCAGCGGGATTTTCGATGATGCCTGTAGGCGGCGATATCGGTGTTTCATTTAATGCGCTGGTGAGTGCAACCGGCGTGACGGCGCTCACCGACATTCTCGACGGTGCGTTGTCCTCGTTAGGTCTTGGATTGACGACGCTGTCTATCGGCGCAACGGCGACGAAAGGGGCCGGGATATTTCCGGCAGGATCCTATCAGCTCCCGGTGACGGTGCGATGCGTGGCGTCCTGATCTTGTTGTTGATGGCGCCGTTTCCGGTGTTCGCGCAGGCCTTGTCGCCGATGCAGAAAGAGGTCTGGACGTATACGGACCGCTTCGCCTTGCAGCTAAAGGCGCTCAATCCTTATGCAACGCCGCAGCGATTCTCGATTACGGTGCGCGATGAGGGTGGCGTGCAGTTGCCGGACGTGATGATTTCGGCGCCGAGCTTTTCACTGCCGCCGGGAGAGATTGGAACATTTTATGTTTGGGGAGCCGCGACAGAACGGCGGCGGATTGTCGTCTGCGTGACGTCGCAGGCTTTTTCCACCGGCGCCGGCGCGCCAGTCAGAGGTGAGGTATGCGGAAAATACGACATTGCGCCTTTGGGCCGCTGATCATCGCTGGCGCCGCGCAGATTTTCGCCGGGCCCGCCTTGGCGCAAACGGCGACAACGCAAGGCTCTGTTGCGCCTCTCTATCCGCCTTACTATGCGCCGTCACAAAGTTCAGTCTACAACCAATCCAGCGTCTATCTGCCTTCGCCGCCCGTGGCGCAGGGTCAGGACATGGTGCGCGGCTCCAACGGGGTTTCCTGCCAGACGGCGATTGGCAGCGGCGGACCCTATTTAGATATTGGCGTGATCGGTTCGCAGGATGTTTTCAACCGCGACACTGCGTCGGTTTATGGCCGGGTTGTCGTGCCGCTGGGCAAGCGGCCGAAACGGCCCGATTGCACCAGGCTCTATGATCTGGAAATTACGCGCATGCGCATGGAGATCGAATTGCTGCGCCTGGGTTTGCCTGCGGGGCTGGGCGGAACTGCTCATTTAGGCGCGGAGTTGAGCGGCGCCGTTGAAGAAGCGACGCCCGTCCTGATTGACCCATCGCCGCGTCCCGCACAGGCTGCGGCTGGCGTAAGCGCCGCCAGCCTTGATGCCTACGCGGGCGATGACGAAGATAGTTATGATCTCGGCGATGGTTTGCGCACCATTTTCCGGCTGGCGCCCGGTTAAGCGGAAACCGGCTTTAACGGTGGCCGCTGTAAAACCCTTGCGTGTAACGCCGCGACGGATAGGCATAGCCGGAATAAAAGCCTTGCGTGCGCAGGCGCCTGAAACTGCGCC
Source organism: Hyphococcus sp. (assembly GCA_021604585.1). Taxonomy (GTDB): domain Bacteria; phylum Pseudomonadota; class Alphaproteobacteria; order Caulobacterales; family Parvularculaceae; genus Hyphococcus. Next base: position 135,890 of record BQJG01000001.1, on the reverse strand, counting down.
AGGGGCGTTCATGAATGATGATTTCAATCTCGCGATCACAAGAAGCTGGCGCCGCAACGCTGTCGCCGCCAAGCAGCGCATCCTCTTTCTGGCCGCCGCCCCGGAAAACATGAACGCCGTTAATGTCTTCAAAGCTGACGCCAGCCGTCATCGCCGTTCGTTCGCCCTTGCCGCCGGTGGTCAGTAATTTTGCACCGGGATGCGCGAACGCGGCGGAGCTTGTCATCGCGCCTGCAATCACCATCATGGCGCTGGCAAAGGTTTTTGAAACTCGCATATCACGCTCCGAACAAGGCTACGCCGACAATGCTGCGCTTGTCGGTTTGCGCGCGCAAGTGCGCCAGCGTTTGACACGTAAATTTCCTTAAGTTTGGACATCTCAAAAGTGCGAATGCTGGAACGGGCTCGCCTTAAAGGCGTAGCCATCCTTCCCCGGTTCGGGATAGAAGCGGCGGGATGAAGTTTCTTTATTCGCACAGAACGCGCTCCGCCGACGGCCAGTGGGTGCATATTAGCGCGATGACGGATGCGCTGATGGCGCGTGGTCACGATATTGAAATATGCGGTCCTGGTTTGGAACCTGGTGATACGCGTTTGCTGAGCGCAGGCGGCAAGAGAGGATTGTCAACGTTACTGCCAGCACAGCTCTATGAGTGCGTCGAGTATGGCTACTCATTCCCCGCGCATCACCGGCTGCTTCGCACAGCGACGTCATTCGCGCCGGATGTTCTGTATGAGCGCTATAACCTCTTCTTTCATGCGGGTGTTTGGCTGAAGCGAAAATTGCGCTTGCCGATGATCCTGGAGGTCAACGCGCCGCTGGCGTTTGAGCGGGCGCAGCACGGCAAGCTTGCTTTGAAAACATTCGCGAAGAATAGCGAGGCTGCGATTTGGCGGGCAGCGGATAAGCTCTTGCCCGTCACGAATGTGCTGGCGGATCATTTGCGCGCCGCTGGCGTCGCTGAAGACCGGATCGAAGTGATCCAGAACGGCGTCGGAGGAGATTTCCTGCGCGCGCACGATCCGTCGTTGATTCGCGAGCGATACGGAGTATCGCAAAAGCTTGTGCTTGGGTTCACTGGTTTTGTGCGCGACTGGCATGGGATGGATCGCGTTGTTCGGTTTTTGGCGGATCACAACAAAAATGATTTATATTTGCTGATTGTCGGCGACGGACCGGCAAGGGCGTCTCTTGAGGAATTGGCGAATGAGTTAGGCGTGATGCATCAGATGGCGTTCACGGGAGTCGTCCAGCGTGATGCGGTGGCGGCGCATGTGGCCGCATTTGATGTTGCGTTGCAGCCCGCGGTTGTTGGGTATGCGTCACCCTTGAAGTTATTTGAATATATGGCGCAAGGTAAAGCGATTATCGCGCCAGACCAGCCGAACATTCGGGAAGTACTGACCGATGGAGCGGATGCGTTATTATGCGCTTCTGATAATTTTGAAGCTGCGCTCGCCCGGCTGATCGATGATGCGTCCTTGCGCGCGCGGCTGGGTGCGGCGGCGAGGGAAACTTTGGCGGCGCGGGATTATACCTGGGCGGGAAATGCGAAACGTGTCGAAGCTATTGCGGAACAATTAAGGAGCGAGCGCCCGTGAAGTATCGCATCGAATCTGAACGGCTGGTGTTGCGTCCTTTGGCGCCCGAAGACGCCGACCCGCATATCGCTATGATGCAGGACCCTGCTGTTGCGGCGACGCTCGGTCCAGGCGGAAAGCCCTTGCCGCGTGCTGAACTCTGGCGGCAATTCGCCTCGTACCTTGGTCATTGGAGTTTGCGCGGTTTTGGCTGGTTCTCGGTTGAAGACAAGGCTAGCGGCGAATGGCTGGGGCGCGTAGGGCCGTGGATGCCGGATGGCTGGCCGGGCCTTGAATGCGGCTGGACTATCCGCAGCGACCATTGGGGTAAAGGCTATGCGCCAGAGGCGGCGGTCGCTGCAATCAAGTGGACGTTTGACCAGTTTCCCGACTTACCGCGGATTATCTCTGTGATTGATCCTTCCAACGCCAACAGCCAGGCTGTCGCCCAAAAAATCGGTGAAACAAAATCGGGCGAGGTTTTCGCCTATCACGATTATCGGCTGGATGTCTGGGCCGCTGACCGCAAGGCATGGCTCGCAAGGTTTGGCTGAGGCGCGCGAGAAATAGTCGCATTTTCTGTGAGAGGGTCATTTATGGTTGACCTCGCGCGCGCATCGTCGATCATGGCGCAAAATCCACAGAGGGGTCTTCATGTATTTACGGTATCTCGCCGCGACAGTTGCGGCAGCGTTGGTATTCGCGCCTGTTGCTTTCGCCAGCGCGCAGGATGCGCCTTCACTCACACAGGAACAGATGCGCACCGTCGACCAGTTGATCGATACGGCCTTGAACGATGACCTCGCCTGGGACGTGGTGGAAAGTCTGACCACGGAAGTTGGCCCCAGGCTTGGCGGGTCGCCCGCTGAGGCGCGTGCCCGCGAATGGGGAGCCGCGAAGCTCAAGAGCCTGGGTTTCAAAAATGTTCGCATTGAAACTTATGAGATGCCCTATTGGGCGCGCGTGTCAGAGCATGCAGAGATCGTTTCTCCCTTCCCTCAGCCGCTGATCATCACGGCGTTGGGTCGTTCTAAAGCAACGCCACAGGGCGGCGTCACTGGCGAAGTGGTGCGCTTTTCAACGTTGCTTGAGCTACAGGCGGCGCCGCAAACAGGGCTTGAAGGCAAGATCGTTTTCGTCGATGAGCCTATGGCGCGTACGCAGGATGGCTCAGGCTATGGAACAGCTGTCAGAAAGCGCAGTCAGGCGGCGGTGGAGGCCGGTAAGCGCGGTGCGCTCGCATCGCTGATCCGATCCGCAGGCACGGACAGTCACCGCAACCCACATACTGGCGGCGGGTTGAGCGGTCCTGGTGAAACGGCGGTGCCCGCCGCAGCGCTATCTAATCCGGATGCGGATCAATTGGCGCGGGCGTTGAAACGGGCCAAAGGCCCTGTCACCGTCAAGCTGGATTTGCAGGTTGAAACAAACGACTCAGTCGAGTCCGGCAATGTGGTTGGTGAAATTCCAGGCCAGACCGATGAACTGATTGTCATTGGCGGGCATCTCGACAGCTGGGATCTTGGCACGGGCGCGATCGACGATGCATCCGGCATTGCGATCACGACAGCTGCGGCGAAATTGGTGGGCGATTTACGCGGCAAGCCAAAGCGCACCATTCGTGTTGTCATGTGGGGTGCGGAAGAAGTCGGCATCTACGGCGGCAAGGCTTATGCAGAGGCGCATAAGGACGAGCTTGACCTCCATGTGATCGCGGCGGAATCCGATTTTGGCGCCGGGCTGGTCTATCGTTTCGATACCGGCATTGGCGAAAGCGCGTTGCCGAAGGCCAAAGTCATTGAAAGCGCATTGCGCCGGTTGGCGATCATTCCGGGGCGCAATATTTCTGGCGGCGGCGCAGATGTCAGCGCCATTCGTGCGGCCGGCGTGCCGGTTGCGTCGCTGGCGCAGGATGGATCGAAATATTTCGACCTGCACCACACGCCGGACGACACGCTCGATAAGATCGATCCAGAAGAGCTTCGTCAGAATGTGGCCGCGTGGGCGGCATTCATTTATCTGGCGTCAGAAATGGATGGCGGCTTTCGCGACCCGGCAGAGTAGCGGTCACTTTGCCAGACATATCCAGCTGGTCGCTTATTTGCACTTCTTGAGCACAAAGCGGCAGGCATTGTCTCCCTTGGCCATACAGGATGCGTGATCAACGCCGCCGCCTGACGCAGTTCTCAGGAAAGCGAGGTCCAGACGGCAGATCTCCGGGTCTGCTTTCGCCAGTTCGTGATAGATGCAGTTATAGGCGGTGATCTCCGGTTTTGATGCGTTGGCGCTTGCATCAAACCCCAAGCTCTGCATGACCTCCGCAATGGCAGGCGCTTTATCCGCCGGACGCAACGACGCCAGTGATGCGCCCAATTCCGCACCCATGTCCTGTCCAAGTTTTTCCAGCAGCCGATAGGTTTTGCGGCGCCCCATCATTTCAATCATCGCTTCGAAGGCTTTCAACGAGAACATGTCGTAGTTCTTTGGGAACAAGTTCATGCCGCGTTCACTTAACGCAAAGATGCGGCTCGGGCGGCCGCCTGTCTGCTCCTGATGCGACCGCATGACGTATCCGTCGCGTTCCAAAGAAGCGAGGTGCTGATTGACGGCGGTGCGGGTGATCGAAAGCCCTTCCGCAATCTGATCAACGGTCAGCCCTGACTTGTTGCGTAGCAGCAGGCGCAACAGCTCGGCTTGAGTGGCGCCAAATCCGCCTAACTTGGTGGTGGGGAGCATTATTCGATCACCTTTTCGTGAGGGCGTGCAGGATTAATGGGTTCCTATTTGCATTAAAATCTATTTTAACATATAAATATGTCATAATGAATGTTCAACCACGCCTTCCCGCCATGAGTATCAAAAAGGGCAATGCGGTTCGTTTGGAATTATCAAGCACTGAAGGGACTTTCCAATGAAAAAATTCATCTGCGCCGCCATGATGGCGACAATAATGCCAGCCATGCAAGCCTGCGCAAGCGATGACGGGCCAACCGATATGCAGATCGCCCATATTGCTTATACAGCGGGCCAGATCGACATTCGCTATGCTGGCATAGCGCTTGAAAAGAGTGAAAACCAAGAAATTCGAAACTTCGCTGAGCTCATGCAACGCGACCACAAGGCTGTGAATGATGCGGCGCTTGAACTGGTCGGCAAACTTGGCGCAACGCCAGAAGACAATCCCACAAGCCAATCTCTTATGGCGCAAGCGGACGCAAAGGCCGCAGAACTTGAGGCGCTATCCGGCGCTGAATTTGACCGCGCCTATGCAGAAAATGAGCTGGCCTATCATCGCTTCGTCAATGATACGGTTGAAAACGCCTTCATTCCCGCCGCAGACAACGCCGAGTTTAAAGCATTGCTCGGCGTCGCGCTGAAAACCTTTCAGGCGCATGAGGCGCATGCAGAAATGATGGTAGAGGCCGTGAAATGAACCGGAGACGCATAATAGCTCTTTCGTTACTCGCATTTGGTACAGCTTGCGCTCCGTCCCTGGTCGCCGCCGAAGAGCACATCGTTGAGATTAACGGCCTTGAGTTCAGTCCCGCCGAACTGACCATCAGCGCCGGCGACACGGTTACATGGGTCAATAGCGATGTGATGGCGCACACATCCACGGCGTCGGGCGGTTCGTGGGACTCCGGTAGGATGGATAAGGGTGACGAGTGGTCATTCACGTTCGACAATTCCGGCGATTTTGCCTATGACTGCACATTTCATCCGACAATGCGGGGGCTTGTGATCGTTCAATAATTTCATTCGCCTCTTGCTCCCCCGCCGACCTCTCGCTAGCCATTGTCTATCGTGGCTGGCGAGAGTTTTTATGGGCGATGGGGCAAGCATGAACGCTACGCGGTGGGTGCTTGATGGTGTTGAGGCGCTGCTTGGGCTTCCCTTTGCAGAATTGGTGTTTCGCGCAGCGCAAGTGCACCGCGAAAATTTCAACCCAAATGAAGTGCAAGCTTCGCGATTGCTGTCGATTAAAACCGGCGGCTGTCCGGAAGATTGCGGCTATTGCAGTCAATCGGCGCATTTCAAGACGGGGCTCAAAGCATCCAAATTGATGGACGCTGAAAAAGTGCTGACTGAAGCGCGGCGAGCGAAGTCTGAAGGCGCATCGCGGTTTTGCATGGGCGCGGCCTGGCGCTCACCGAAAGACAAGGATATGGCCGAACTTTGTGAGATGGTTGCGAAGGTCAAGGCGCTTGGGCTGGAAACCTGCATGACGCTGGGCATGTTAAGCGAAGACCAGGCGCAGCAATTGAGCGCCGCCGGTCTCGACTATTACAACCACAACATTGACACCTCGCCCGAATATTACGGGAAGGTGATTTCAACGCGCGCCTTCGAAGACCGTCTCGACACGCTGGCCAAGGTGCGCGAGGCAGGCATGAAAGTCTGTTGCGGCGGCATAGTCGGCATGGGGGAGGCGGTTGAAGATCGCGCCGGATTCTTGCTGGCGCTCGCCAATATGACGCCGCCGCCGGAATCTGTCCCAATCAATGCGCTCATGCCGATTGCAGGAACGCCTCTCGGCGAGTCAAAGCCGGTTGATGCAATCGACTTTGTTCGATTGATCGCTGCTGCACGCATTTTGATGCCGCAGTCTTATGTGCGGCTTTCCGCCGGCCGGGAAAATATGAGCGAGGAGACTCAGGCGCTGTGTTTTCTCGCTGGCGCCAATTCCATTTTCGTTGGCGATGAATTGCTCACCACCAACAATCCCGGGCAAGCGACAGATGCGGCGATGCTGGAAAGGCTAGGCGTGTCGCTGATATAGGGCACAAAAAACGGGACCCGAAGGTCCCGCTTTGTTTCAGAATATGATTCCGATTTAGGCTTTTTTCGCGCGGCGATCGACCTTCTCGGCGATGCGCGCAGATTTGCCGCGACGGTCGCGGAGGTAATAGAGCTTGGCGCGGCGAACTTTACCGCGGCGCACGACTTCAATGGAATCAACCAGCGGCGCGTGAAGCGGGAACACGCGCTCAACGCCTTCACCGAAGGAAATCTTGCGCACGGTGAAGGCCTCGTTGAGACCGCCGCCATTGCGCGCTATGCAGACGCCTTCAAACGCCTGAATGCGTTCGCGGTCGCCTTCTTTCACCTTGACGTTCACTTTGATTGTGTCGCCTGCCGCAAAATCCGGAATGGTTTTGCCGAGTTCGGCGATATGCTCTTTTTCGAGCTGTTCGATAATGTTCATGACTTCGGTTCCTTGTTCTTGTCGCGCCGGATAGGACCGTTAGTGGAAAACCTCTCAAAGAGGTCCGGTCGTCGCGTCCGCGTTATTTCTAGCCGTTGCTCGCGCCGCCAATCGGCGATTCGTCGGTGATCGCCTGACAGCAGCACGTCCGGGATGGCCCGGCCCTCGAATTCTCTCGGGCGGGTGTATTGGGGATATTCCAACAGCCCGCCGTCAAAGCTCTCCTCCCCTAAGGAGGAAGCCGAGCCCAATACCCCGGGGATTAGTCTGACGCAAGCCTCGATCAAGGCCATGGCGGCGATTTCCCCACCTGCGAGCACGAAATCCCCAATTGAGACTTCTTCGACGTTTCGGGCGGCGAAAATCCGCTCATCTATCCCCTCAAACCGACCGCAAAGCGCGATGAGGCCGGGCCCGGCGGCGAGTTCTCTGGCGCGGGCCTGGGTCAGCGTCGCGCCCCGGGGGGAAAGACAAATAATCGGCCGGTCGCCACTTGGGACAGAATCGATCGCCGCGGCCAGAATGTCAGCCCGCATGACGAGGCCAGCCCCGCCGCCGGCTGGCGTGTCGTCCACTGAGCCGTATTTATTGTCGGAAAAGTCGCGGATGTTGACCGTGTTCAGCGCCCATAGGCCGTCCGCCGCGCCGCGCCCCAGAATCGAGGCGTCGAGCGGTCCCGGAAACAGCTCCGGATAGAGGGTGAGGACGGTCGCGTTCCACATGGCCGGTCAGATGGCATGCGGGCGGCAAGGGCGCAAGTTGGGTCTTAGTCGCTCTCGCTGGGTTCAGAGCCATCCTCAATCGTCATCGCAGCGCGAGATACGGTTACACGCTGCTTGCCAAGATCGATTTCCGGCACGTTCGCTTTCGTAAATGGAACCAACCGCACGCCCTTAACATCGGGAATATCGCCCAGCTCCAGCAAATCATCGGCGCCGAAATTATAGACTGCTGTTACGACGCCTATGGCTGCGCCGGTTTCATCGACAGCTTTGAGACCGACCAGATCGTCGAGATAAAACTCGTCTTCTTCCGGCTCCGGCAGGGCGCTGCGGTTCACATAAAGCCGCACACCCTTGAGCGCCTCGGCATCTTCGCGGGTATTGATCTGCGGCGCGCGCACCAGAACGAAGCCGTCTTTCAGCCCCTTGATGAACTTCAGATGAAACTGCTTCGCGCCATCTTCGGTCTCAACCAGGCCATAAGATGAGATGTTGGACGGGTTTTGCGTGAACGTCTTAACGCGCGTCTCTCCTTTGACGCCGTGCGCGCCAGCGAACGCGCCGAGGCAGATGCGTTTTTCCTTGTCCGTCATTTCGCTGGCTCCAGCTGGTCTTCGCCAACGCCGAACAGAACACCTTTTTCTGTCCAGAGAACCAGCAAGAGAGAGCTGGCGCCAAGCATGACAAAACCGATAATCATCGGCATGGTCGTGCCATCGTAAAACGAACCGATGACGCCGCCGAGAAATCCCGCCAGCGTCGTTCCGGCAAATCCGTTCGCCGCCGCAGCAGCGCCTGCATTATGTCCCATCGGTCCCATGGCGAGCGCCGTCGCATTCGGACCGATCAAACCGAGCGCGAAAAATGACACCATCATAAAGGGAATGAACATCAAGAGGCTTTCGCCAAACGCCATTGCCGCGATCAGATGCGCGGCATTCACGCTGAGAAAAAGCAGAATGGCGCCGTGCGCGAGCCGCCGCATGCCAAAACGCGAAACGATGCGCGCATTGAGCAAGGTGGCGATCCCCAGCGATCCGGCGATGCCGGCGAAAGCGAGCGCAAACTTGTCCCCCAGATGAAAGGTTTCGAGGAAGATCTGTTCTGAAGCGCTGATATAGCCGAACAACGCGCCGAAACACATGGCGGAAGCCAGCGTATAGCCAAGCGATATGCGGTTTCTGACGAACTCGCGATAGCCCTCAAGGATACGCGAAGGGCTCAGCATGCGTTTGTCTTCCGGCGCCATTGTTTCCGGTAGGCGGAGAAACGCCCATAGGGCGAGTATCGCGCCATAGGCGAGCAGCGCCACGAATATCCAGCGCCAGGGCGCGACCATCAAGATCAGCTGACCAATGCCGGGCGCAAGAATCGGCGCCGCCATAAAGATGGTGATCGCCAGCGACATGACTTCGGCCATGCGCCGCCCGGAACATTGGTCGCGAACGATAGCGATGGAGGCGACGCGCGTTCCCGCCGTCGCAACGCCTTGAAATGCGCGCGCCGCGAGCAACAAGACAAAGGAAGATGCGATCACGCTCAGCAGGGAGCCAAGAATATATCCGCCAAAACACCACATCAGCACGCGCTTGCGCCCGAACCGGTCGACCAGCGGGCCAAAGAAGAGCTGCGCAAATCCGTTCGCCAGCACATATCCGACAATGATCAGCTGGCGGTCATTATCGCGCGGGATGGCGAGATCGTCGCTGATCAGCCCCAATGCAGGGAGCATCATGTCGATCGCCAGCGCATTGAGCGCCATCACTGCGGCGGTAATGGCGGCCAGCTCGAGGAATGGAATGCGCAGGGCGGGTGTAGGTTGCGTCGTCATGGGCCGGACCTACGCGCGCAAGCCCTGTTTTGCAATAAGCCCGGCCACCCTTGGCGCGCGACGGGGATAGGCGTTTGATGAAAACGCCACTAGGCTTCGAGCATGCAAGGCGGAGGGCGCTTCATGGCTAAGCCGGACACAGATGACAAAGCGGCGCGTCAGGCCGCCTATTGGCGCGAGAATGTGAACTTGTTGTTGTTGCTATTGTCGATCTGGTTCGCTGTCTCGTTCGGGGCCGGCATTTTATTTGTCGATGCGTTGAATGTAATCAGGATTGGCGGTTTCAAACTCGGCTTCTGGTTCGCCCAGCAAGGCTCCATCATCACTTTTGTCGTGCTGATCTTTGTCTACGCTGCGCGGATGCGCGTGATTGAAAAACGCTTCGGCGTCAGCGACGAATAGGCGGAATTCATGGACGCGCAAACGCTGACCTTTATTTTTGTGGGTCTTTCTTTCGCTGTTTATATCGGCATCGCCATCTGGTCGCGCGCCGGATCGACGTCCGAATTTTACGTGGCCGGTGGGCATGTGCATCCTATCGCCAACGGCATGGCGACAGCCGCCGACTGGATGAGCGCCGCATCGTTTATCTCCATGGCTGGGATTATCGCCTTCGCCGGTTATGACGCCAGCGTCTATCTGATGGGATGGACCGGCGGCTATGTGTTGCTGGCGCTGTTGCTCGCGCCCTATTTGCGCAAATTCGGCCAATTCACCGTACCGGATTTTATCGGCGAGCGATATTATTCAAGGACGGCGCGCATCGTTGCCGTCATCTGTCTCATTGTTGTGTCGTTCACCTATATTGCAGGCCAGATGCGCGGCGTCGGCGTTGTGTTCTCGCGCTTTCTCGAAATGCCGATCGAATGGGGCGTCATCACCGGCATGGGCGTCGTCTTCTTCTATGCGGTGCTTGGCGGCATGAAAGGGATCACCTACACGCAGGTCGCTCAGTATTGCGTTTTGATCTTTGCCTATTCGGTGCCGGCGATCTTCATTTCGATGATGATGACGGGCAACCCAATTCCGCAGTTAGGACTCGGGTCCAATGTCGCCGGCGAGGCGATATCAGTGCTCGATAAGCTTGATGGCGCGCTGATGGATCTCGGTTTCGGCGCGTTCACGACAGCGGCCAAATCCAAGATTGATATTTTCGCCATCACGCTCGCGCTGATGGTCGGCACGGCCGGTCTGCCGCATGTCATTGTGCGGTTCTTTACGGTGCCAAAGGTTTCCGATGCGCGCAAATCCGCAGGTTACGCGCTGATTTTCATCGCAATCCTTTATACGACGGCGCCGGCGGTAGGGGCTTTCGCGCGGTTGAACTTCATCGAGAGCGTGAATGAAAAAGAATACGCAGAAGCACCGCAATGGGTGAAAAGCTGGGAAGGGATCGGGCTTATCGCCTGGCTTGATAAGAACGAGGACGGGATCATTCAATATGGCCCCGGCGCACCGTTTGATGGCCGCGCTGAGTTCACCGGCGAAACTGGCGTCAATGGAGAGCGCGCGCTCGCCAATGCGCCCACCGCGAATGGCAATGAAATCTTTGTCGATCGCGATATTATGGTGCTCGCCAATCCGGAGATTGCGAGCCTGCCCGAATGGGTTATTGCGCTGGTCGCTGCCGGCGGCGTTGCTGCGGCGCTGTCGACTGCCGCCGGGCTGTTGCTGGTGATATCAACCGCTATCAGTCACGACTTGCTGAAGAAGACCTTCCGCCCACAGATTACTGAAAAAACCGAACTGATGACGGCGCGCGGCGCCGCCGCCGCTGCGATCCTAGTGGCCGGGTATCTGGGGATCAATCCGCCCGGTTTTGTTGCGCAAGTCGTGGCGCTTGCTTTTGGTCTTGCGGCCGCCTCATTATTTCCAGCGATCTTGATGGGCGTCTTTTTCAAGGACATCAACCGCGAAGGCGCCGTCGCTGGGATGCTCGCCGGACTGGCGTTCACCTTATCCTATATTGTCTATTTTAAATCGCCCTGGTTTGGCGCGACCAATGATGCGGAGCATTGGCTGCTTGGCATTTCGCCGGAAGGCATCGGCGCCGTCGGCATGGCGTTGAATTTTGTTGTAGCGAGCGTCGTTTCGCGTTTCACCGCGCCAACGCCTTTGTCCGTTCGCGCTATGGTCGACGATATTAGAATGCCGGGCGAAAATCCGGTTTAGTCGTCAAGACCCGCTGCATTAAACGCCCGTTCACGGTCCGAATCGGATTCAATGCCGCGCGCTGACGCCTTATAGGCGTCGAGCAACGCCTGATCTGTTTTTGCGCGATCAGCAAAAGTCTCCAATGCGAGACGGCGATCGTGACCGGATTCGATAGTCGCCGTGGCGTTGATCAAGGCAAGTGTCACGTCTTCCGGCGCGCCTTTGATCTTGGCGGCGTCTTCTAGCGCCAGACGCTGATCATGGTCGGACTCGATTGAACCAAAGGCCTTGATCCAAGCCGCAGAGGGTTCCTCTCCGCGCAACAGGAATTTAGTTGTTTGCCCGAGCAACAACCGCAAATCATGGTCGCTCTCGATCCGGTCGCCAATGGTATTCAGCAATCGCGCCGCCGCAGAGTCGGATAGCGCATCTTGCGTCAATAAGGCCTCGCCTGCACGGCGCAAATCGTGATCGCTTTCCAGTTGCTGCATCAACTCAACGGCGAGTGACACCGCATCTTCATTGAGCGGCTTTTCGGAAACGCTTTCTATCAGGCGCCGTAGATCATAATCGCCTTCAATGCGCCTGGCAGCTTCGAGAAAGAGCGGCATTTGTGCAGGCTGCACTGTTTCATATTTGAGAATGGCGTCGAGGGCGGAACGAATGTCATGATCGCCTTCGAAAGATTTTATGGTGGCGAGCAGGGATTGCATGACCCCGGGAGTTAACTCGGTTTGTTCGGTCAATTCCGTCACATAGCGCAGGCGGGCATGATCACTGGCGACGTCGCCAATCTTGTTGATGACCGCATCAGGACCGCCTTCGCGCAAAATGATGGCGACGCGTTCTTTTGCTTTGGCGCCGCTGGCTTCGAGATACGCGACGAGGAGCGCGCTCGCTGCGGCTCGCGATTCATCACTTTCGCTCTGTTTGTCGCCATTGCGGTAATAGGTGTGCTTCACCTCGTCATTGTCGTCTTCGAAAACGACCTTTTCGGTGGCCCCGTTCTCGTCGCGGCTGATTTCCAGCTTGTGCTCCAGGCTGGCGATATCGTTACCGTCGGCGCTCAACTCATATTCGCCGCGCCACGTCGCCTTGATGGCGAGGCCGTCTTTGCGCAGGGAGAAGCTGCCTTTGTCGCCATTGACGATTTGGCGAACGCCTTCGCCATCGTCCATATTTATTTCGGCGGAAACCGAGCGCCCGCTAAAAGCGGCGCCATAAATTGCGGCGAGCAGAATGGCGCCGGCGATAAGGGCGCCCAAAGTGCTGAGGCGATTCATAAGCCCAGTTCCCAAGGTGAGTGACGAAAAGTTCGCCGCTTGATTGACATTCTAACGGGATTGCCCGGCCGAATCCATGGCCGTCGCGAGATACTCGGACCCGCGCATTTCCACCAATCGTGAGGCTGTGCGCTCAAATTCAAACGCGCCATGACCTTCCGGATAGAGCTGGCCGGGTTCGCCATCGGCGGAACAGACGAGTTTGACCTTGGCGTCATAAAGCGTGTCGATCAGGGTCGAAAACCGCTTCGCCTCATTGCGAAGTTCCGGCGTCATGATCGGAATATGGTCGATAAAGATGGCGCCATAGCGGCGCGCGATGGCGAGATAATCGCTAGCGCCGAGCGGCTGTTCACAGAGTTCAGCGAAGGTGAAGCGCGCCGCGCCGCGTGCCGCGCGCGGCGCCGTCAAGGTTCGTCCTTTTATTTGAATTGTCTCGCGATGCTCATGACCGCCGCTGATCATGCTGGTCCAGGCGGTGTCCACCGCCTTGTCGGCTTCCGCGCCGAGCGGCGCGTAGTAGACCGGCGCGGCGGAAAGTTTTTCCAGCCGGTAATCGCGCGCAGCTATGAGTTCGAGGACGTCAAGCTTCGACTTCAACAGGCCGATAAACGGCAGAAATAGTTGCCGATTCAACCCGTCCTTGTAGAGATCGTCAGGCGCCCGGTTTGACGTCGCCACCACGATGACGCCCTGTTCAAACAGTGCCGTGAAGAGCCGCCCCAAAATCATCGCATCGGCAATGTCGGAGACGTGAAACTCATCGAAGCATAAAAGCAACGCGTCTTGTGCAAGGTCATATGCGACAGGCGGCATCGGATCGTCCGGCGCTGTGCGATTCAGTCCTTTGTGCTTGCGTTTTTCTGATTCCCCGGCGGCGCGCCATTGCGCGATGCGCTCGTGGGCGTCCGCCATAAATTCATGGAAGTGAACGCGGCGTTTGCGGCCGATATCAACATTGTTGAAGAACACATCCATCAACAGCGTTTTGCCGCGCCCAACCCCGCCCCAGAGGTATAAGCCTCGCGGCGGGGTCCGTTCTTTGAAAATACCGCCCGAGAGCCAGTTATTGTTCTGTCGGGAATGGCTGATCAGGGCGTCATGAAGCGATTGCAGCCGATCAGCCGCCGCTTCCTGCGCCGGATCGGGCGTAAGCGCGCCTGAATCTACAAGCGCTTGGTATCGCAGGCGCGGCCCCTTGGTCATGCTTGCGCTATATCGTGCTTATGGCGCGCCGTCACGGGGTGCGCGGTTCGCGGCCGGGGAAATGTTTTTGCGTGGCGTTGGCGAAGGCGACCAGCGACAGCATGACCGGCACCTCTACGAGGACGCCGACGACGGTGGCGAGCGCTGCGCCTGACTCTAGTCCGAATAAACTGATGGCCACTGCGACGGCAAGTTCGAAGAAATTCGACGTGCCGATCAGCGCGCAGGGTGCGGCGACGTTGAAGGGGATTCGCCAAGCCCAGGCGGCGGCGTAGGCGGCGGCGAACACTCCGTAGGACTGGATGAGAAGAGGAATCGCGATCAGTGCGATGACGAGCGGTCGATCGAGGATGACCCCGCCCTGAAATCCGAACAAAAGCACGACCGTAGCGAGGAGACCGACAATCGAATAGGGTTTGAGGCGCGCGGTGAAGGCCGCAACCGCCGGTTCGCCGCCCTTACGCACCAGTGTCGAGCGCGTTGCAGCACCGGCGATCAGCGGGATCACGACATAAAGTCCAACCGAGAGAATGAGCGTTTCCCAAGGCACTGCGATCTCGACGACACCGAGCAGGAAGGCGACAATGGGCGCGAAGGCAAAGACCATGATCGCGTCGTTTACGCTGACTTGCGCCAGCGTATAGGTCGGGTCGCCTTTGGTGAGTTGCGACCACACGAACACCATCGCCGTACAAGGCGCCGCGCCGAGAAGGATGAGCCCGGCGATATAACCGTCGGCGTCCTCGGGTGGGATCATCCCCGCGAAGACATGCTTGAAAAAAAGAACTCCGAGCGCCGCCATAGTGAACGGCTTGACGAGCCAATTGACCACCAAGGTCACGACGAGGCCTTTGGGACGCTCGCCGACGCGCTTCAGGCCGGCGAAATCGACGCTTACCATCATCGGATAAACCATCGCCCAAATCAGAACGGCGACGGCAAAATTCACATTCGCCGCCTGCCATGAGGCGAGGATTTCAAAAATACCGGGCGCGACTTCGCCGAGGGCGATGCCGGCGGCGATGCACAAGGCAACCCAAAGCGACAGATAGCGTTCGAAGACGGACAAAGAAGATCTCCCGATTGTTTAAGCGGATTGCGCCAGAAAGGCGTCGATAAGGGCGCGGATGTCTGCGAACACTTTTTCAAAGGCGACGCGCTTTTGCGCGTCGTCTCCCTCAACCGCCGCCGGGTCAGGGAAAGACCAATGAAGCTTTTGCGGCGACTTGTCGTTGCGCGCCGGCCAGATCGGGCAGGTCTCTCCGGCGGCGTTGTCGCAGACTGTAATCACAACATCCATGATCGGCGCGCCGGGCGCAGCGAATTCGTCCCATGATTTGGAGCGATAAAGAGAGTCAGGGGCGGTTACGCCATGCGCGGCGAGCGTTTCAAGCGCAAACGGATTGATCTTTCCGGTTGGTGTCGAACCTGCTGAATAGGCGCGCCAGCGACCGGCGCCGGTATGGTTCATATAGGCTTCGGCCATGATTGAGCGCGCCGAGTTTCCTGTGCACAGGAAGAGAATGTTTTTCATCGCAGCCCCTTGTCCGTTTAGACAACAATCACAGGCGCGAAGCCGCCGCCCGGCGTCCGGAAATTCGTTGTTTGTCCCTGATAGAGTCGGGCAGCAGTGATCAGCACTCGCCCGTCATAAGTGTAAATGCGGATATCCGCCTTGAGCGCGTTCTGCGCTTCGCCGCTGATCAGACGCGCGCTTGGCGGGGCCGCCTCTTGGGCGATGTAATCGCTGCGGAGAATATCCGCCCACACCCCTTTGGTGAGCTTCGCTCCGCGATAGACCGCTTTGCTTCCATGGCCGCTGGCGGGTTTGAAGTAATAGCGCTTGCGCTCCGCCCACAGCTGCTCCGACCTGTCGCCGGTCACGACTACGGCGCGCGGCAGCGCGCCAAGGGCGGCGACATGAGCGTCGCTCAGGTTGAGGCTGGCGACGAAATCGGGATCTGAGAGCAGAACGAGATTGCGCTTGTCGGCGTATAGCGCGTGATGGCGTGGACCCGGCGTCAGGACGACGGCGCCGTCCGCATAAGCCCTTGCGAGCGCCGCGTGGCGCTTTTCGGAAAGATCGAAATCGACAAGCCGGTTGTAAACGAGATCGACGGGCAGGCTTCCAGCTAGAAGGCGTCCGTGTTCATAAGTCAGCGATGCGGCGTCGGCGATCGCGACCTCGATGCCACGGGCTTCGAACAAGCGCTGCGCCAGCAGAAATTCAGGATATAGATATTGCGTTTCAGGCTCATCATCGACAATGGCGATGCGGGTCAGCGTCGCCTCGCCCCGCTGGCGGCGCCATTCGTTTGTGAACACCTCAAACACCGAATTCTCAAAATCCGTCATTTGGAAGCTGGGAAACAGCGCTTCCAGCTCGATGCAGCAGGCGCGATGGGCGTTGAGGATATGCGCGTTGATCAGCGCGCCGCCTGCATTGGTGTTGACTTCGATGAGTTTCGGCCCGTCTGGCGTCAGGTGAAAATCGTAGCCCATGAAAGCTCCGGCGGGACCGAAGTTTTGCGCCGCTGCGCCCGTGCGCAGCACCGCCGCCTGAAATTCAGGCAGCTGGGCGGCGGCTTCGATCGCGGCGATCGTTGCCTGCATCTTTTGCACATCGCCTTTTGAGGCGAACATCGCGCTGCCGGAAGCGAGATGCGGGCGCGCCAGCGCCGCATCAAGCGCCGCCCGGTCCAGCGTCACGCAATCGCATGTCGCGTTCAGTGCCGCGCTAATCTGGGCGCTGTTAACCTGCTGTTCAACGCCGACGGTCACCGATTCCAAGACCTCGCCGGGCAGCAGGCGGCGGCCTGCGGTTCGGGATTGCGACCGGAGCCGTAAGTGTCGGACTCGCCAAAGGTGTGAAACAACTCCCAGATCGCGCCTTGTGGGTCGTGGCTCCAATATTTGTTGCTGCGAGCGTAACAACAGGTGGCGTCGCCTTCCGGGGATGTGGGTGCATCTGAAGCGCGCAAGCGTTCAGCGATTTGTTCAAGCTCGCCATCATCGTCGAGCGATATCCCCAGATGAGAGACGCCAGGCGCGCCGCCCCGGGTGGAAATCGCAATATTGAGCGCGGGGTCGTCGAGCAGCCATTTGGCGTAGTCAGGCTCGCGCTTGGTTGGTTCGGTTCCGAAAAGGGCGTTGTAATATTTGAGGGAAGCCTCAAAATTCTCGGTGCTGAGATGGATGTGGGTGCGTTTCATTAAGTGCTCTCCTTGATGACGACGTAAGGGCCGCAAAGCCTGCGGTCGCCGCCGCAGCAATCGGCCAGCAAAAAGTCGATCAATTCCCGGATTCCGCCATAGTCGGCGGCGTAAATAACCCTGCGGCCATCCTTGCGGGCGTTGATCAGTCCGGACCTTTCCAATTCTTTCAAATGGAAAGACATTGTTGGCGCGGGTTGCCCCAACGCCGCCGCGATTTCGCCAGCAGCTGCGCCGCCTGGCCCCGCTTTAATGAGCATTTTGAGGGTTGAGAGCCGCGCATTCTGGGCCAACGCGGCAAAAGCTGGAATTGCATCTTCTATTTCCATAATTTCATTATTATATAATTTTGGAATTATACAAGTAAAATTTGTGTGCGCGACGTGAATTTTTACCGGATGCGGGTTTTGGCTGTGCGGTATCGCGAACAAGCTTGGCCTCGCCTACTTCCGCCAACTGATGTTCTCAAAAGTGTTCCGCCTGAAACGCCCGGCCATGCAGACAAGCCTGTTGAATTCCGACGCTAAGGCTGGACCCGGCTGCGCCCCACCCGGGAGGCGGGCGATCAGCGCATCCCGCTCATAGCGGAAAATCAAATCAAACCGCGTTCGCGGGATTATGTGGCCCTGTATCTACAGGCCGCATCGATCTCGGAGGGCCTGAAAGCCTGATAGCGAACGCAACCAGTGCGATATTCAACAACAGAGTGTAGGTGAGATTCTCGGCGTGATATTCCGCCTCTCTCAAGAATAAACTTTGCGACAGCGTCGCCCGATCAAATGTGAAATAAATCCATTGCAGTGTATGCGTCAGCAGCAGGAAGCCAATGATAGCAGAAATAGCGGGCTTTGAGATTGCGCCGTTTAGATGCGTGTTAACGAGCCTCCCGCCCAGCAGGCAAAAGAGCATGCTAATGATTAGCGCGCCGGTGATAAATATGAGTGATGAAATGTCGCCGACAATGCTCACGCCAAACAAGATCACATAGGGCGTGGCTGCGCTGGCAAAGATGTCTGTTCCATAAATGCAAAGAAACAGACCCAAAATCCGACGATAGGGGCGAAACGTTGCCGCGCTTTGATAGCTGTCGCCTGCGGCAACCCGGAAAGCAAGCCAGCAAAAGAGTGTGTATCCGAAGACGCGCAACAGCCCAAACGCATTAGCCGCCGAGAATACAGTCGTCCTTAACTGGCCAAGATAATCGTAATCTTCAATGGTGCTGAAATCAGGATAAAGGCTGAAACGGTCTAGCATGAACGCGCTATGCCATCCTGCCAGATAATCGAAGACGGTTAGCGCGATCACGATCAAAACAAGATTGTTACTAGTGTGAAAAAGAACCTGAAATGCGCTTGCCCAGTCTGCGTAGAACCGGCTTTTCCGGTAAAGGGCTGCATTCATTTTCTGGAAGATGCCCCCGGCCGAGCAAATATTGCAGGCCAAAAACCGCCGCACATCCTTGTGCATGAGTGCAAGCAGAAAGAGACCGAAAAATCCTATCAGTAACTCACCCGACCGTCCGAAATGTTCGGAGAGATCGGCCATGTGCCAAGCTTACTCTGCCGCGTGTGTTGGCGCAGGCGTTTCCGTAGCGATTGCATTGTCGTGCGAAGGCGGCCGGTTGACCATCAGCTTTTTGATTTCGGCGATGGCTTTCGCCGGGTTCAAATGTTTCGGGCAGACCTGCGCGCAATTCATAATGGTGTGGCAGCGATAGAGCTTAAACTCGTCCTCAAGCTTGTCGAGGCGTTCATTGTCCAACTGGTCGCGGCTGTCGGCGAGCCAGCGATAGGCCTGCAACAGCGCCGCCGGGCCGAGATATTCGTTCTCGTGATTGTCGGTTTCGCCATTCCACCAATAAGAAGGGCACGAGGTCGAGCAACAGGCGCAGAGAATGCATTCGTAAAGCCCGTCGAGCTTTGCACGTTCTTCAGGCGATTGCCGCCACTCCGTCGCCGGGTCCGCCGACGTCGCCTGTAGGAACGGTTCGACATAGGCGTGTTGCTTGTAAAAATTGGTCAGATCCGTGACGAGATCGCGTACAACTGGCTGATGCGGCAAGGGGTAGACCGCCACATCGCCGTCGCCGCATTCGTCCATCCCATGGGTGCAGGCCAGCGTGTTGGCGCCATTGATGTTCATAGCACAGGAACCGCACACGCCCTCGCGGCAGGAGCGGCGGAACGACAAGGTCGGATCGATTTCGTTTTTGATCTTGATTAGCGCGTCGAGCACCATCGAAACATTCGAGACATCGACTTCATAACTGTCGACGCTAGGATTCTCCGGCGTTGACGGGTCGTAGCGGTAAACACGGAAGGTGCGGGTTTTGCCCGCCCCTTCTTTCGCTATCCAGGTCTTGCCGTTCTTGCTGATTTTGGAATTTTTCGGCAGCGTCAGTTCAACCATCGACTTTGAGACCTTTTCATGTGGGGACCGTGTTTGCCCCTTATGCCTTATCGCGTCCGCCATACCAATTAAGGCTGCGTGTGACATACATGGTGAGCGCGACTGCGCTGAATGCCGTTACAGAGCCAATCAGCAGGGCGTAATCCTCTGATTTCATGAGAAGATATATCAGTCCGTAAGCGCCTGAAAAGGCAATCAAGGCGAGAATTCCGCGCCAGAAGCTGTGAAACACCGTCGCAGCATAGGTGCCAGACAGAATGACCGTCGCCGCCGCCGTGCCGGCGAAGGCTTTTTCAAAGCCGATATGTTCGGCGAAAGCGAGCACCAGCAGGTAGAAAATTACCTGAGTGAGACCCAGGAGAATATATTGGGCTGGATGCGCGCGAGCGCCGGTCGTCGCCTCGAATAGAAAGAATGTCAGAAAGACGATCCCGAGAAACATAAGCGCATATTTGAGCGCCCGGTTGACACTTTGATAGGGGCTCGCGGCGTCGATCAGGTCGACGCCAAACGCCTTGCCGGCATCGAGATTTCCAAGGCTGCCTTCGGCGGCGAAACTGCGTGGCAAATTACGGGCGAGATACGGGATGCGCCATGTTGCGGTGAAGCCGTCCGCAGTGATTGATCGCTCATCAGGAAGGTACTCGCCATGAAAACTCGGGTCGGGCCAGTTTGCGCGCATAGAGACTTTCGTCTCTTCGCCGGCGGGTGAGAATAACAGCGCGCCACCGCCTGACATTGGCAACGTCAATTGAAAGGAAAAACCTTTCTGCGGATCGGTGATTGAGAAGAAGGTGCTGATGCCCGGCGCGGAGAGCGTATGCTCGCCGCCTGTTTGGCCTGTTATCGTGAGGTTAATCCCCGGCTCAAACACCGCCTCACGAACCTTGCCGTCGACCGATAGCTGCGGGGTGTCGAGTACGCCTTTGAGTGCGGCGTTATTGTCAAATTTGAGCGCCAATACAGCGCGATCCCAGAAAATGTCCTTTATCTCATTTCGCGATTGTGGCGGCGTCAGTCCAGCGAAGGCGCCCGTCATGACGATATCCGCATCATAAATCGTGGCGTCATAGATGGAGCGTCGTCGTTGCATGGCTTCGATCGAAGCGTCGATGGCCAGGCTGCGCGGCGTGAATACAAAGTACCGGCTCACCGTGATGCTTTCGCCGTTGTTATTCAGCTCGCCTGTGTCGATCGTTGCCGGAACGATCACCACCGGCCCGCTGATTGTTTGGCGGCCGCCCACAAGGCCGTAAATTTCATTCTTCACGTCATCCGCCCGGCCGGATCGCTCGAAGACGAGGCCGTAAACCAGCATGGCCGGAATCCACAAAAAGAAAGCGAGAGCGCCGACCAGAATCAGTTTGAGGCCAAGCGAGCGATGTCGCGTCGCGACGTTGATTTCCATAAGGTTCCCCTGTTCGTGTCGCCGCCCGGCAAGGCGCAGTAATCAACAAGCATGTCCAGGCCGTGGCGTGTTCGGGGAATTTCAGCGGTCTGATTAAAGCGATTTTTTGACGGGGCGCAGCTCTGCGAAGTTTGCAGCGCGCTTCTCCGATTTGGCGAGGTAGCTTTCTTTGATGTCATCGGCGCGCAGCATCGCCGCATTCCACAGTGCGATATAATCGAGCGTGTCGTTTGTCGTGTGATCGCGCGAATAATTGATCATCCGCTTGCAGCCCGTGACGGCGAGCGGTGAGTGAGCGGCGATCTTCCCGGCGATATCCATCACGCCGGAAAGTAGCGCCTCATGGCTGTCAAAGACCTCATTGACGAGGCCGATTTCCTTTGCTTTTGCGGCGGGCAGGCGTTCGGCGGTGTATGCCATTTGCCGCGCCCAGCCTTCGGCGATGATTTTTGTCAGGCGCGGAAAAGTGCCCACATCAGCCGTCATGCCGATGGCGGTTTCCTGCACGCAGAAAAATGCATCCTCACTCGCATAACGACAGTCGCAAGCGCTGACGAGATCGACCCCGGCGCCAACCGCGCCGCCCTGGATCGCCGCCAGGACTGGCTGGCGGGCGTTTTCCAGCGCCGAGAATGTGGCTTGCAGTATTTTCACATGATGCGGGAAGGCTTCTGCTGCGATCTCGCGATTGCTTGAAGGCGCATCCAGTCCGCCGGACATGAACACCGAAATATCCATGCCCGCAGTAAAATGTTTTCCTTCAGCAGACACAACGATGACACGTGCTTTCGCATTGTCGGAGATGTCGTTGATCGCTTCGGGAAGCTCCCGCCAGAACTCGGGCGTGAACGAATTGAATTTGTCTGGACGCGAGAATCGCAGATGCGCAATTCCCTCGGAAATATCGACTTCAAAACAGCTATACGTCATGGATGCGGGCTCCCTCATGCGCGGATTCTGCATTTGCGATGTTCCATGATAAACTGGTTAACGCCAAGCAATGAAAGCAGCCAGATGCGTATTCCGTTGATGGCGCCGTTTATGCTTCTGCACTTGGTGTATGGCCCATCCGGGCCGCTGTTTCGGGCGTTTGTCTCAAAAACACGTCAGATTTGACGCCCGAACACAAAAGTAGAGTTGGGCCCTGCGGGCATGGCGCAAGACAAGAGTGCTGAGATTATCAAGTTTAACGGCCCCGGCGAGGCGCCGGAGCTTGATGTTGCGCCCGAAGCGGTGACGGAAACAGCGATCGAAACCGACACGCCTGCGCAATCTTTGGAAGAAGCAGGGGCTGGCGCGTATCTCGCTGCGGCGCGCCATCGCGCGAAGCTTTCAGTCGAACAGGCAAGCGAGGCGACGAAAGTAAAAGCAGAACATTTGGAGGCCATAGAGTGGATGCGCCTCGACCGTTTGCCTGCGCTTCCTTACGCGACAGGTTTTGTGAAAGCCTATGCACGCTATCTGGGCCTCGACCCAGAAGCAGTCGCCGCGCAGTTCAAGATCCAGGCAAATGCGCAAGCCGCCTTGATTGCGCCATCGCCCGCGCCGCAAACTTCTGTTTCCGAAAGTGGCGAGGGCGCAAAACTCGGTTCTGTTTTCGCCATGCTCGCCGTTGCAATATTTGTTCTTTGGATCGGTTACCAGGTGCTGACCGGTGGCGGCCGGGAGACGGAAGTGAGACAGGCTGCTGCGCCACCATCGGCAACGCCAGTTGAGACAAGCAACATCCAGATTGCAGCCGGCCCGGAAGCCGCCAGCCTGGAACGTGTCGCGCTGCCGCCCGCCGAGCCGAGCGACGCGCCAATAAGTGATGCGCTCGACACGCTGACCGAAGCGCCGCTGGAAATCGCTGAAGCAGCAAGTGGTGAAACCGCCGCCGCTCCGCCGCCAGAGCCAGTCGCAGAGCCTGTCCGTTATGAAACTCTGGCGCCTTCCGTTTCAATTGAAACGCCAGAACCATCCCCGGCGCAATCGGCCCCAGCGCAGCCTGAACGGCGTGAGCGTCCCTTGCCGCGCCGCGCAAGGCCCGAACCGGTCCGCACCCCCGTCATTGTTGACGCTAGTCTGACGCGTTCGCTTGCCCCGGAGTATCCGAATGGCTGCACGCGCGGCGCTGACGCGATTGAAAGCGTCACGATCATTTTCGATGTCAGTGCGGAAGGGCGCGCGGTGAATTCGCGCGTCGTCTCTTCGACCAATGGCTGTTTTGAAAGCGAAGCCCTGCGCACGGTGGGACGCTGGCGTTTCGATCCGCGCATGGTTGATGGTAAGGCGGCCGTCGAAGCGGGCAAGCGCGCAACACTGAATTTCAAGAAATAATCAGCTTCCAAACACATCCTTGAACAAGCGTAGCCAATTGCCGCCGAGCAAGCGTTCCATATCGCCCGACTTCCAGCCGCGCCGGTCGAGGACAGCGAGCAAATTTCGGAACCGGTCGGGCGCATCGAGTTCGGGAATGTAAGGCGGCCATTGCACGTCATAGCTCGGCTTGAAAATCTTAAGGCGCGGCTCGTACCACTCTTCTTTCGTAATCCAGCTTTCAAGGCCGCGTACGGGAAAGTCGGTCGACAGGCCCACATGCTCAATGCCGATTGTGTTGACCGCGTGTTCGATGTGATCGGCGTAATGTTCAATTGTAGTGTCGGCGCCGGGATTCTTGCCGATGAAGTATCCGAGCGCGGCGACGCCGAACACGCCGCCCTTGCCGGCGAGCGCCCTGATTTGATCGTCAGTCTTGGCGCGCGGATGGCCGGGGCGGAATTTCTCGACCATGGAATGGGTGATGGCGACGGGCTTTTCGGAGAATGCAATGCCGTCCATGGTCGTCTGAGCGCCGCAATGGGAAAGATCGACCAGGACGCCGGTTTTGTTCATGCGCGCGACGACCTCGACGCCGAAATCGGAAAGCCCGGCGTTTGTGCGCTCAAGACAGCCGTCGCCGACCAGATTGCGAAAATTATAGGTGAGCTGGAAAGAGCGCATGCCGAGCGCGTGCAGTGCGTCGATATTGCCGGCGTCGCCGTCGAGCATGGTGGAGTTCTGGAAATTCATCATCACGGCGAGTTTCCCCTCGCGCTTGGCGCGCTCGAAATCGCCTGCATTCAGCGCGACCATGTAGCGATCGGGAAACTCTTCGGCGCGCTTCTTCCACCCCAGCAATTCGTCAATGGCGGTCTGCAGATCGCGGCGGTCCAGGCTGGTGACGATGCCGGAATAGCCGGACTGTTTCACCGCCGCCCATTCGTCGTCATCCCATTTATGGGCGAAGGAGAGTGCGTCGATGACGAGGGCGCCGTCGTAGAGCCGGGCGAGGCGATTTGACGATTGCGCGACGGCGGCGGAAGGCGCCGCGATGGCGGCCGCAGTCAGCGCAATGGCGTTCCGGCGTGTGACGTGCATGAAAAAGCCCCTCCGTTTGGTGGAGAGGCTATGCAATTTTTTCTGTGGGTGCAAAAAAAAGCGGTGATTAATAAACCCGCTTCTTTGGCTCAATATACTTGATCTCATCCGTCATGGTGAAGTCATGCACCGGGCGGTAGTCGATGGTCGCCTTGCCGCCCGAAAACCAGGCGGCGGTGTGCTTCATCCAGTTGGCGTCGTCGCGCTCGGGGAAGTCTTCGCGCGCATGGGCGCCGCGGCTTTCCTTGCGGTTCGCAGCGCCTTCCATGGTGACGATGGCCTGGCCGATCATATTGTCGAACTCGAGCGTTTCGACGAGATCGGTGTTCCACACCAGCGTCCTGTCAGTGACGCCGATATTCGGCATCGCGTCGTGGACTGCTTTGATTTTCTCGCAGCCCTGTTGCAGCGTTTCTTCGGTGCGAAACACCGCGCAATTATTTTGCATGACGCCTTGCATGCGCGCGCGTAAGGCGGCGGTCGGCGCATCACCCTTGGCGTAACGGAACCTGTCGAGACGGGCGAGCGCGTCATCGGTCGCCCGTTTGGGCAGCGGGCGCGATGCGCCGCCTGACTTGACGACTTCGCCGCAGCGAAGACCCGCCGCGCGGCCAAACACAACAAGGTCGATCAGCGAGTTGGAGCCGAGGCGGTTGGCGCCATGCACGGAAACGCAGGCCGCTTCGCCGATCGCCATCAGGCCCGGAACGACGACTTCGCTGTCGTCGCCGCGCTTGGTCATGACCTCGCCGTGATAGTTGGTCGGAATGCCGCCCATATTGTAATGCACGGTCGGCAATACAGGGATTGGCTCTTTGGTCACATCGACGCCGGCGAAAATTTTCGCAGATTCCGAAATCCCCGGCAGACGGTGCGCCAGCACTTTCGGATCGAGGTGGTTCAAGTTGAGATGGATATGATCCTTGTTCGGGCCAACGCCGCGGCCTTCGTGAATCTCGATATTCATCGAACGCGAGACGACGTCGCGTGAGGCGAGATCTTTCGCCGACGGCGCATAGCGCTCCATGAAGCGCTCGCCTTCGGAATTGGTGAGGTAGCCGCCTTCGCCGCGCGCGCCCTCGGTAATAAGGACGCCGGCGCCGTAAACGCCGGTTGGATGAAACTGCACGAACTCCATGTCTTGCAAAGGGAGGCCGGCGCGCAGCACCATGGCGTTGCCGTCGCCAGTGCAAGTATGCGCCGAGGTACACGTTTGATATACGCGGCCGTAACCGCCGGTGGCGAGGATCACCATTTTCGCGTTGAAGCGGTGGATGATTCCGGTATCGAGCTCCATGGAGAGGACGCCCTGACATTCGCCGTCGTCCGACATGATGAGGTCGAGGGCGAAGTGTTCAATGAAGAACTTTGCATTCTGCTTCACCGACTGGCCGTACAGCGTGTGCAGGATGGCGTGGCCGGTGCGGTCGGCGGCGGCGCAGGTGCGTTGGACCTGACCCTCGCCGTAATTCTTGGTCATGCCGCCAAAAGCGCGCTGATAGATTTTTCCTTCTTCGGTGCGCGAGAAGGGCACGCCCCAATGCTCCAGCTCATAGACGGCGGCGGGCGCGTTCTTGCAGAGATATTCAATGGCGTCCTGATCGCCGAGCCAGTCCGAGCCTTTGACCGTGTCGTACATGTGCCAGCGCCAGTCGTCTTCGCTCATATTGCCGAGCGATGCGGAGATGCCGCCTTGCGCCGCAACGGTGTGCGAGCGGGTCGGAAACACTTTCGTCACACATGCGGTCTTTAGCCCCGCCTGCGCCGCGCCCAAGGTTGCGCGCAGCCCCGCGCCGCCGGCGCCGACGACCACCACATCATATTCATGATCGACAATCTCGTAACTCGAAGTCATTTGCTCAGCCTACGAATGAAATGTTGTAAATTGACCAGAGCGCGCCCGCGATAAGAGAGAGAGCGGCCAGCCAGTTCAGGATGGAAAGAACGCCTCTCCACCCGCCATGAATATAGTCGGCGATAATTTCTTTCATGCCGATGCGCATGTGCCATGCGCCGATAGTGATGAAGAGGGCGAGCGCAATCGCGTTCAGGGGAGAAGACGCCAGCCACGCCCGCGCGCCCGCATAATCGGCGCCCAGATGGGAAACGACGCCAATCAGAAACCAGATGGCGAGTGGAATCAAAAGCGCCGCCGAGGCGCGCTGGATGATGAAGGTGGAGGTTCCTTTATGGGCCATATTACGCTCCCATCGCATTGTAACTGGCGATCATGATGATCCCGGCGAGGAGGAGCGAGCCCGCATAAATCGCCCAAGCGGTTTTTGAAGCGGTTTTTGGCGCGAGGCCGCGGCCGGAATCCCAATAGAGGTGACGCAGCCCGTTCAACAAATGAAAGCAGAGCGACCAGACATAGCCGCCGACCATGATCACGCCGGCGGGTGCGTTCACGAATCCGGCCAGCGAAGTGAAGAGCGACGGGCTGAAGGCCAGCGCGTAGATCCAGAAGCTGAGCAAGAGTGCGCCGCCATACAGCACCATGCCAGTCCCGCGATGGGTGATCGAGGCGGCCATGGTGACGGTGAAACGCCAGATTTGCAGATGCGGAGAGAGGGGGCGCGTCGGTTGCGCTTGATTGGACATGAAAACCCCGGGAAAGCAGGAATTGTTGCGGTGCAAGCGAACATAGGCCGCCCCTTTTTCAAGTCAACGCAGTTGAGGAGCGTCAAGTTGCGTCCCCGCTGGAGGATTTGCAGGGCTGCCGCCATTGCCAATGAGGCGTGTTTTCGGCCATGCTGACTAGGGATTGTATGCGTGAGCAGGGGATTTGGGGCATGAAGAAATTGTTAATCGCAATGGTGATGGCAGGCGCTGCATGGAGCGCCGCGTCAAACGCAGTCCGGGCGCAGACGCTCGGTTCTCTGACGGGCGATCAGCTCGAAGACATTCTCAGCGCCGCCGATCTCAGCCCGTCCATGATGGCCGATAGCGCCACCGGCGCGCCGGTCGCGACCGGCAAGGCGGGCCAGTTCGATTTTTATGTCCGGGCGCTTTCTTGTTCAGGTTCGCCAAGCGCGTGTGAAACGCTGGTGTTCTTCGCAAACTTTGAGCTTGGCCGGACCGTCACCGCGAATGACTACAGGCTCGTCAACAGCTTCAATGACAGCCAGGTCTTTGGCCGCGCTTATGTGCTGGAAGGCACCAGTGAAGTTGGCGTCGATTATGTGATTGAGCTGAACGGCGGCGTCACCGAGAACCATTTGTCCCAGAACATCAGCCGCTGGGCCGATGTGATTTCGGCTTTCGTGTCGAAGTTTCAGGAAGGCGCGCCGACAAGCTAGGCAGTTTCCGCCAGATCGAAAATCGGAATTGATGCACACCCCAATAAGTTGAACCACCTGCCGAAAAATTCATCACTTTTGTTGAATTCTTTCATAGAACCCCGTGTTGGTGAATAGTTATGCACCAATTCTGCGGCGGCCTTAGAGTGTCCTTCATGTTCAACACAAACGTAAGAAGGGCTAGAAATTATGAGAAGCAACGAGTTAAAAGCGCAACGCTCGCAGAAGCGGTCAGAAAAACACAGACAGGGGAGACAGTCCGTAGTGTTTCACGCACAACATTGCGCGACCGGTCGCTATGGCTGGCTCGAGGCGCAGGTGTCGCCTTAGATTTCGAGAAATTTTTGTTTTTCGTCCACGTTCGCCGACGCATAATCGAAGCCGCCGCCGCTGAATGGACCCCAAAGCGATACTGCAAGATATCCGCCCGTGGCGGATATGCCGGCAACGAGTATTTTCGCAATATCCGTCATGGTCGGCTAAGCCGCGCGGTCGAGCAGCGCTTTCAAGCCTTCGGGAAGATCGTCCTTCAATTCGCGCAGCCGGTCGATCAGGCGGCGTTCATTGACGTCGAAATCGCCATCCTTGCCGATGCGCGCCGCGAGCCAGTCGGCTTCGGCTCTGGTGAGCTGTTCGGCGTGGGCGATTTCCGCGTCGCGCTGGTCGTTATGGGCTTTGACGACGCTCTCGGTCGGTTTGAAACCGCTAAGACCGCCCGCCATCATCTTCTTAAAAAAACCGCCTACATTGACCGACTGATCTTTCGCCCAGGCGTTGCGGCGGAAGGCTTCTTCGCGGCTCGGCGCTGTGTAGCCGAGATGCGCCATCAAATGATTGACGACGCCCTGCACGAACAATTCCGTCCACGCCGGATTGTTGCGGGCGTTGTCTGTGGCGTCATTGATGTCGAACAGAAGTTCGGCCTCGCGGCGGGTCACGGCGACATTGCCGTCACCGCCTGCGGCGAACAAATATCGCTTCAGCATGATAGCGTCCTGTTTGGACACGACAGGGCCCTCAGGCTTTTTGGCGATCATGGCGCGAATTTGGTCGCCGGTGAATTCGGCCATCTCCGCAGGCGATTGCATCGCCGTCTCCATCAGCTTGACCAGAAGCGCGACCTCGAGCGCATTCGCATGTCCGTCACGAGTGATCCGTCCGCGAAGCGAGGCGAACTCCTCCGGGGTCAAATAGCCTTGCGGCTCTTCTTCGCGAAGATAAAAATCGGCCGCCGCTTCGGCAAAAAACTGGAACCATTCCGGATCGCCGTCCTGCGCGCGATCGCCAAGGTCGAACAGCGCATCAAGCTCTGCCGGATCGACAACGCCATTGGCGAAAACGGTTCTGCGCAGGAAAAGCACTTCGTCAGCGGAAACAAAGCCATCTGCGCCGATTGCGGCGAGACGGGTTGCAAGAGGCTGGTCAGACATGGTCGGGCTCCCAGAAGGTTTGGCCGAGGAATTGAATCCTCGCAAACATCGCCCAGTGAAGTTAAAATCAGGGAAAGGAAATCTGTCGGGATTGGCCGATTAAGATTGCGTTTACCGTGTTGGGCCGCGCACCTAATGCGGCAAAACGGCTTTGCCGAAAGCGACGGCGAGCCCAACAAAAATTGCGAGCCAGGCGGTCTGCATGGCGAGCGCCGCCACCGGCTTTGGGCCGACCTTGAAAAGGTCTTTCAACGAAGTTTTCACCCCGAGCGCCGAGACGGCGACGACCAGCGCAAAGCGCGATGCGCCGGCAAGGCTGGCACGCCAGCTTTCCGGCACGAGGCCGAAGCTATTGGCGGCCATGAGGGCGGCGAAACCAAACAGGAATATTGGGAAGGCGCGACCGGTCGCTTCCGCACCCGCATTTCGGGAAAATACCATTGCGATGATGAAGACCGCTGGCGCAAGCAAAGTAACGCGCATCAATTTAACCACAGCCGCAACGGCGCCCGCATCGTCGGAGACGATATAACCGGCGCCGATCACTTGTGCGACGTCATGGATCGTGGCCCCCAAAAACACCCCGGACTGCATCTCGGTGAAGCCGAACAGTTTCGTCAGCGAGGGATAGGTTATCATGGCGATGGTCGAGAGGGTCGTGACGCCGACTACGGTGAGGATGAGATTGCGCTCGCTCTCTTTGGTTTGCGGGAGAACAGATGCAATCGCCATCGCCGCCGACGCGCCGCATATGGCGACAGCGCCAGCAGAAAGCGTCGCGTGTGGCGCCGTAAGGCCGGCGCTTCGGCCAATCGCAACGCCGGCAAGAATGGTCGTGATGACTGCAAGGATTACAAGCAATGCGGTCGCCCAACCGAGCGCGGCAATTTCGGAAAACGTCACCGAAGCGCCAAGCAAAATGACGCCGAGCTGCAAAATGCGTTTCGATGCAAACTGAATTCCCGGTTTAGTCTTCACCTCATCATTCATAAAGTTGAAGGCGATGCCGAACAGGATGGCGTAAACCATCACCGGCCCGCCATAGTGCGAAGAGATAAACAGCGAGGCGAGCGCCACCGTAACAGCGAGCAAGACGCCCGGCGTAAACTCGCGCAGCTTGTTTTGAAGGCTGAAAAGGAAACTCACGCCAGCAAGGTCTTTCTTGAAGGTCGGCGAGCCTATTCGGCGGCGCGCAGGACGTCTCTGTCCCGCGCTATAGAGGGCATCGCAGCATCAGCGCAATTTCGCTTGTCGCGGTGCGCGACCATTTGATGGTGCAGATCCTCAATGCATTTACGGCCTGTGCAGACAAACAGAAAAGGAAAGAGGCCGTGCAAAAGGCAGGCAAAGCCAGCGATGACCATTTTGCCGCCAAAGCCGAACGCCATGCCCATATGCTGGAAATAGCTTTCGCCGACGCTGGCCGGGTGCTCCGTAAATGCGCGCTTGATCATGTGACGTGGTTCCCCGCTGATTCAACGAGCGCAGGGTAGGCCGAAATGAGTGAAAAATTATCCTACAGAGATTGATAGAAAAACTAATCATTGCGAGTTTTTTCTAAGATCGGTATATATATTAGAATGGATAGCACAGATAAGGCAATTTTGGCGCTACTGCAGCGCGACTCAAGCACTCCGGTTAGTGAGATCGCCGAGGCAGTGGGGCTGTCCGCGACCCCTTGCTGGCGGCGGATCAAAAAGCTGGAGGAAGAGGGCGTCATCCGCAAACGGGTGGCGCTGGCAGATAAGGACGTGCTCAACCTCACCCTGACGGCCTTCATTTCGGTCAAGACCGCGCACCACACGGAGGCTTGGCTGAAAAACTTTGGCGACGGCATCCGGCGCATTCCGGAAATTGTCGAAGTTTACCGAATGAGCGGCGACGTCGACTATCTGATGAAAGTCGTCGCGCCGGACATGGCGCAGTTTGACCGCGTCTATAAGCGGTTGATCACAACGGCGGAATTCTCTGACGTCACCTCCACTTTTTCAATGGAGGAGCTCAAATCTACGACAGAGCTGCCGCTGGATTATGTCTAAAGACGGACGTTATTTCGTTTTGTAAACGACGCCTTCTTTCATCACGAAGTCAATATCTTCAAGCTCGGTGATGTCGGAAAGGGGATTGCCCTCCACTGCGACCAAGTCACCATACTTGCCAGGCGCAATTGATCCGAGCACGTCTGATTTTCCCATATTGTCGGCGATCGCGATGGTTGCCGAGTGGATCGCTTCCATGGGCGACAAGCCTGCTTGAACAAGTAGCGCAAACTCGCGAGCGTTTTCGCCATGCTTGGACACGCCCGTGTCGGTGCCAAAAGCGATTTTGACGTCGCCTTCATGAGCCCGGCGCGCCATATCGAGCATTTTGGGGCCGACTTCGGCAGCCTTCGCTCGTTGCGGCGGCAACAGGAAGGAATTCGGATCAGCAGCCCATTCCGCGACGGTAACGCCCGCAAGAATTGTCGGCACCAGATACGCATTATTGCGCTTGAACAATCGGATCGATTCATTATCGAGATAGGTGCCGTGCTCAATGGAATCGACGCCGGCTTTCAACGCTGCGTTGATGCCATTGACGCCGTGGGCATGCGCCGTGACCTTGCGCCCCATGGCGTGGGCGGAGTCCATAATAGCTTTCAGCTCATCGTCAAAAAACTGCTGTTCCAGCCCGGCTGAAGTATTCGAGAGCACGCCCGCTGTCGCCGTCAGTTTGATGTGATCGGCGCCGCGCCGAACTTGTTCGCGCACCGCCTTTCGGCATTCCGCAGCGCCGTCGCAGACGCCTATGGAATGCAAAATGTTGGCGATATCGTCATTGTATCCTTGCGTGCCGTCACCATGCCCGCCAGTAACGGAAATCGTTGCGCCAGAAGCGAAAATACGCGGACCGGTTACGTCGCCGCGAGCGATGCCGTCACGCAAGGCGAAGATTGCATCCGATGATCCAGCGCCGACATCGCGTACAGTGGTGAAGCCCGCCATCAATGTTTTCTTTGCGAAGCCTGCGCCCATCATCGCTCGATCGGCTTCGGACATTTCCACGCGCTGCAGCCGCGCTTTCGGATTGTTCTCGCTGGTGATATGAACATGGCCATCGATGAGGCCCGGCATCACAAACATATTGCTGAGATCGTGGATTGCGATGCTGTCATCTGCATCAGCGCCAATCGCACCGGCTGAGGTGAAGCCATTTTCGATTCGATCGACGCGTCCGTCCTTGATGATGACGGTTTGGTTTTGCGTCACCGCGCCGCCCGGCGTTGCCAGCAGCCGCCCTGCGTGGACAACACTGTAATCAGCCGCATTTGCAGTGAGCGGGGTTGCGCAAAAAAGCGCCGACACAATCAGGCGTTTCATCGTCTATCTCCATTTTAGATTTTTTCACGAGTTGATCGCGAAGCGCAATTTCTAATTTGAATCCGGCCCAACATAGAAACGTTCGTTGGCGAAATCGAATATAAAACTCCGGCCTCTGAGCAAGTCAGCGCCGACGAGGCAAAAAGGTTTTGCACTTGCGCCTAGGTCCTGGAAAATCTCAGCGTCATAGACCAAAAACGTCTCGTTGCGCCAGCGAGCCTTGCCGATCTTCAGACTCGTTATTTTGACGGCTTTTGCTCTTTGGGAATTGTCGAACACGTCGTTCAGATGAGAGGCTTGCGAGGAGCCGCGCAGCCCCCAGCCATTGATGCGAATGCCGGCTGTCATCGCCCGAAGAGCCGGTTCATTGAATACCGTTCCTGATGCGCCGAGGTCAACGACGCAGGGTATTTGGATGCCGCGAACATTGACGTTGATTCTGTATAGCGGAGTTGACTGGTCCGCAATGTAATGGGGCGTCATTTGGGTGCGGGTCCAGCCGGAACTTTTCGGTTTCGGTACGAGAGTCTCTGGCGGATAGAATTTGATCTCATTCACATCGGCATCCACCATCACCATGTAGCGGGTGAGGAGGTCGAGGCCGAGCACGCCTTGGGGCGGTGTGTTGGGAGGCGCCCAATCGGGAAGAATAACGCCGACATGCTTCTCCAGCCGGCTTATACCAACGGTAATCTCGCCAAGTTGGAAGGCAGGCAATTGTTGGGTGCTTGTTAGGCCCAAAATGCGGATGGGGCCGCGTGCGGCCGGCGAAAATGACTGCCGCGCTGCAAGATTGGAGAAAACGGATGTGATGGTTGCACCAGAATCGACGATAAAGTCGTTTGGCCCGTCGCCGTTCACAGTTGCGTTAACAGTGATCCAACCTTGGTATTCGATCCGATAAGGGACCGAATCATAGGGCTCGGCGCCTGACATCGGGTGTGCGTGCGCCGCGTGTCCGAGCCCCGTCGAGGCAAGCGCTGCAGCCCAAATAACCTTGAAAATTCCTCGCACTAACTGCGCCCCACCTGTTTTTTCGTTACCCTGTTTGGAGATGATTGCGCGCCCCTGAAAGATGCTAGCGCGCGGCAATGGGGCTGTCACGGCGCCCTGCGGCAAGAACGCCTTTGGGACAGGTCTCTTCACATAAAACTGGTGCAATGATGCTGTCCTGGACCAATGCCGGGGCGCTCGGTTCAAAAGGGGTTATTCTGCGTTTCTGGTATTTTGAGTGGCGATTTTCTTCTATTGCGGCTGCGAAATCCCTTGCCTTGCGGGCTCTGCGGGGTATAACCCGCGCCTTCTAACCGGTCGCCGGGCCATATGGCATGCCTTGGCGGTCTTGTTGCGCGCCCGAAAGGGCCCCCCGAATTCAGGGGAAAAGAGTAGGAAAAGCAAAATGCCCAAAATGAAGACCAAGTCAGGCGCTAAAAAGCGCTTTAAGATGACCGGAACCGGCAAAGTCAAAGCCGGCGTCGCCGGCAAGCGGCACGGCATGATCAAGCGCACCCCGAAAAACATCCGCCAGAACCGCGGCATGGATGTGCTTTCGGATCAGGACGCTCGGATCGTCAAAAAATACATGCCCTATAACCGCTAAGGAGACGCACTCATGTCACGTGTGAAAAGAGGCGTCACCGCTCGCGCCCGCCACAAGAAAATCATCGGCAACGCCAAAGGCTATTACGGCCGCCGCAAGAACACCTTCCGCGTCGCCAATCAGGCGGTGGAGAAGGCCGGCCAATACGCCTATCGCGACCGCCGCGTCAGAAAGCGGAATTTCCGCTCGCTCTGGATCCAGCGCATCAACGCGGCCTGCCGCGAGCTCGACTTCACCTATGCCCGATTTATCGACGGGCTCTCCAAGGCTGGCGTCGAGGTTGACCGCAAGGTTCTCGCCGACATCGCCGTGAAAGAGCCCGAGGCGTTCAAGGCCCTGGCGGAAAAGGCGAAAGCGGCGCTCGCTTAACCCCTTTTCGTTTCCCGGCCTCGCCAACCAGCAACCGGGTGACGTTTACGGACAAATTCGATTAAGCGTCATTCGGCAACGAGTGACGCTTTTTCTTTGAGGGCAGCGATGAAAATCCGATTGTTGGTAATAGCTTTCTTGCTCTCAGGGTTTTGCGCCCCGTTGGTTGGCGTAGGGCCGTTCACGGAAGATCAGTTGAATGATGCGCCTACAAATTGCGATCTCGCTTCCCTTTTCCTTGATGCTAAAAAAAGACTGCCCGAGGAAATCAAACAAGATATCGGAACAATCAAAAGCGATGAGTATGAATATCGCTTGATGGTGTTTTTTTCTGATAACAAAATTATGATCTATTACGAACCAGCTCTCCTCAACGAAGATTCTGATTTGTTAATAGTATCTGCGGGACGAACTGCCGCTTTATATGACGATAAAACCTGTGATTTTTTGGAAATAAAATCGCAAAGATAGACGGAGACCGGACGGCATGTCCGACATTGAAAAACTCGAACAGGATTTGTCGGCGAAAATCGCCGCCGCTGACTCAATCGCCACGCTTGAGGAACTGCGTGTCGCCGCCATTGGCAAAAAAGGCGCCGTATCCGAGCGGATGAAAACGCTCGGCAAGATGAGCCCGGAAGAGCGCAAGGAAATGGGTCCGGCGCTCAACGGTCTTAAAAACCGCATCACCGATGCAATAGAAGCGAAAAAAGCCGCGCTGGAAACGGCGGCGCTCGATGCGCGTCTCGCCACTGAAAAAGTCGATGTGACTCTCCCTATTCGCCCCGAACCTAAGGGAAAGATCCACCCCGTTAGTCAAGTCACGGAAGAAATCGTCGCGATCTTTTCCGCCATGGGTTTCGATGTCGCCGAAGGACCGGACATCGAAGACGATTTTCATAATTTCACGGCGCTTAACTTCCCGGCCGATCACCCGGCGCGCGAGATGCACGACACCTTTTTCTTCGAGCCGAAGGAAGACGGCTCGCGCATGCTGCTGCGCACACATACCTCGCCAGTGCAGATCCGCACCATGATGACGCAAAAACCGCCGATCCGGATCATCATTCCGGGCCGCACCTTCCGTTGCGACAGTGACCAGACTCACACGCCGATGTTCCATCAGGTCGAAGGCCTCGTCATCGACAAGGAAGCCCATATGGGCCACCTCAAGGGGACGCTCGAAGCCTTTATCAAAACCTTTTTTGAAATTGACGACGTAAAAACGCGGTTTCGTCCGCATTTCTTTCCGTTCACGGAGCCTTCGGCGGAAATGGACGTGCAATATGAGCGTGTCGGCAAAGAAGTTCGCTTCGGGCAGGGCGCCGATTGGATGGAGATTCTCGGCTGCGGCATGGTGCATCCGAATGTGCTGAAAAATTGCGGGCTCGATCCTGACGAATATCAGGGTTTTGCCTGGGGCATGGGCGTTGATCGCCTCGCCATGCTGAAATACGGCATTCCCGATCTGCGCGATTTCTTCGCTGCTGATGCGCGCTGGCTGGAGCATTATGGTTTCGACGCGGGAGACCAGCCGAATTTGGCGACGGGGTTGAGCCGGTAAGGAATGTGGGTCATGTCCGCAATCGAATACTCGACTTTGCAGGTCTACTTCGTCGAGGCGGCGGTGGCCGTGCTCGGCCTTGGCTTCACGATGTTTTCCGTCTACGTGACCGGCCTCTATTTCTATCTCGCGCGCGCCACATTCGGTGTGCGTCTAACGGGCTTTGTCGTGTTTTCGATCGGCTGCGCGTTGATCCTGTTGCTTTCGTTTGTCTTGTACGATGTCGCCAGCAGCGTGTTGTGGTGCGATGCCTGCGGTGTCGACGGGACGCAGTTCGCGCTGCGCAAGACCCTTCTCATTGGCGGGCCGGTCGGCCTTTTCCTCGGCGCCATCATCTATATCGTTCTTGGCATCATGACGTTCAGCCCCAAATGGCGTGGCGACGCCTTTCCCCGCTCCATGGAATAACATTATGAAATTCACCCTTTCCTGGCTCAAAGAGCATCTTGAAACCGATGCCACGCTCGATGAAATCGTTGAGACGATGGTCGCCGTCGGCCTTGAAGTTGAGTCGGTCGAAAACCCGGCGGAAAAACTCGCTGCTTTCACCATCGGCGAAGTCTTGCACGCCGAGAAGCATCCCGATGCGGACAAACTGCGGGTTTGTAAAGTCGCCACCAAGGACGGCGAGATGCAGATTGTCTGCGGCGCGCCGAATGCGCGCGCCGGAATCAAGATCGCCTATGCGCCGGTGGGGTCATACGTTCCCGGCATTGACGTCACTTTGTCGAAAGCAAAAATCCGCGGGGTTGAATCTCACGGCATGATGTGTTCGGTGCGCGAGCTGGAGCTCGGTGACGATCATGACGGCATCATCGAGGCGCCGACGGGGTCCAAGGTTGGGGATCCCGTTGCGCAATGGCTCGGCGCCAACGATCCGGTGATCGATTTTGAAGTGACGCCCAACCGCCCGGATACGAATGGCGTTAATGGCGTCGCGCGCGATCTGGCGGCGGCAGGCTTGGGCAAACTGATTACGCCTGCGCCAATCGCGATCAAGGGCGATTATCCATGCCCGCAAAAGGTCGAACTCGACTTCCCCGAAGATGCGAAAAATGCTTGCCCCGCCTTCGCCGGCCGCTATGTGCGCGGCGTGACGAACGGCCCGTCGCCGCAATGGCTGCAGGATCGGTTGCGCGCCATCGGCTTGCGCCCGATCAGCGCGCTGGTCGATATGACGAACTACCTATCCTACGACCGGGCGCGGCCGTTTCACGTTTATGACGCCGACAAGCTGAATGGCGTCATTCGTGCGCGCCTCGGCAAGGCTGGCGAAAAATTCCTCGCTCTCGACGGCAAAGAATATGAAGTCGACGAGACCATGTGCGTCATCGCCGATGATCGCGCCGTGCTCGGTCTTGGCGGCATTATGGGCGGCGAAGACAGCGGTTGCTCCGCCGACACCAAAAACGTCTTCATTGAATGCGCCTATTTCGACCCGCTGCGCACCGCCAAAACCGGCCGCAAAACCGGCATTGCGTCGGATGCGCGCTACCGGTTTGAGCGCGGCGTCGATCCGGAATTCGTCGTGCCGGGCATCGAGATGGCGACGCGGCTTGTGCTTGACCTCTGCGGCGGCGAGCCCAGCGAGATTGAACTGGCGGGAAGCATTCCGCAAACGGACAATACCGTTTTGTTCCCGCCGTCAGAAGTGAAACGCCTCACCGGCATGGATGTCGCGCCGGAGAAGGCGGAGAAAATCCTGACGGCGTTGGGATTCACCGTGCGCAAGAGCGACCCGTGGCAGGTCGACGCGCCGTCCTGGCGCCCCGACATTGAAGGCAAGGCCGACATTGTCGAGGAGATCGCGCGCATCACGGGCTTTGCGCACTTGCCGACTGAAACGCTGCCGATGCTTAAGCCAGTAGAAACACCAAAGCTGACCGTCAGCCAGGACCGGCGCCGGATGGCCCGGCGGGCGCTGGCGGCGCGCGGCATGCTCGAAGCGGTGACATGGTCGTTCCTTGATCGGCGTCATGCAGAACTTTTCATGAGCGCCAATGAAATCAAGGCGAAGGGGCTCGTGCTCGCCAACCCGATATCTTCCGATCTCGGCGTCATGCGGTCGTCGCTCCTGCCGAATCTGGTCTCGGCGCTTCAACGCAATGCCGATCGCGGCCGCGATGACTTGGCCTTGTTTGAAGTCGCGCCGATTTATGCCGGTGATCAGCCCGCTGATCATTCGAATTCTGCGGGCGGCGCGCGCGCATCGGCGCCGCCACGCCACTGGCAGGGCGCGTCCGCTAGCGCTGATGTGTTCACCGTGAAGGCCGACGCCATCGCTGCGCTCGACGCCGCCGGTGCGCCGGTCGCCAGCCTGCAAGCATCTGCTGACGCTCCGGGCTATTTCCACCCTGGCCGGTCCGGCGTGTTGAGGCTTGGACCCAAAGCGCTGGCGCATTTCGGCGAGATCCATCCGGCGGTTCTAAAAGCGATGGACGTAGACGGCCCGATCTTCGGTTTTGAAACGTTCCTCGACGCGATTCCGGAAGCGAAGAAAAAGCCGGCCAAGACCAAGCCTGCGATGGATGCGTCGGAGCTGCTGCCGCTGACCCGCGACTTCGCCTTTGTCGTTGATGAAGGCGTTACGGCGGAAACGCTGCTCAAGGCGGTGCGCGGGGCGGAGAAAAAGCTGATCGCGGCGGTATCCCTGTTCGACGTCTATCAGGGCAAGGGCGTCGTCGACGGCAAGAAATCGCTCGCGGTCGAAGTTACGCTGCAGCCGCGCGAGAAAACCCTCACCGACGAGGAGATTGAGGCGGTTTCGGCGCGGATTGTTGCCCAGGTGGAAAAGGCGACGGGCGGCGCCCTACGCGCTTAAAAGATGTGAATGTCGAAGAGTTGTCCGGTAAGGCCTTACTTAGTGGGCTTCATTCCGAACAGGTTTTGGGCGACATCGGGATTGCCTTTGCGCCACATGACGTTGTCCATCAGATAGTGATGCACATTGATGAAGGCCCAGAAGGCTGCCAGCACGGAGTACCCAGTAAAGGGTGAGTTATCGAAAGAAAACATATCCGCGAGAAGAATCGGCGCGCCCCAAAATGCGACGGCGCCGAGAAGAACGGCGAAACCGTAAAATTGTGCGAGATGGACGAGCGGGTTCCTTTTCGTTTCACTTTCATTGGTGTTGAGTTCGTATCGCCAAACGACGGTCATATACTGAAGTGAGTGAAACAGCGGAACCAGGGTAAAGTAGACGGGGTTAATCTTGCCGAATAAGAGCCATGGATACAACGAGACGCCATAAGCAAGAAGACCGTTCACTGGATAGCGCCGGCCCTGGTTGAGCGCACCGTGACCAAGGAGGCATACCGTCCAGCCAGCTGACGCTATGGCGGCGGCGGCGGCCGGATACAACAGAAAATCAGGCGCGTTGAAGACAGGTATGTCTAAACCGAAGAAATTATGCTCTGAAATAATGCGGTTGACGAACATCCATGCAAAGATCCACGTCGCATATGCATTCAAGAGGAGCGCATTCTTTTCTCGATTATTGAAAAACCGCTTTTTGAGCACAGCATCGACCATCGCCATGCCGTAGCCCTGTTTCACATAGTGCCAGCCCACCATGAAGAACATGATTGACGCTCCGTAGCCGAGCGCTTTCGGGCTAGAGAAGGCGAACGAAGCAGCGAAGAAAACGGCAAGGGAGATGGGCGCGATGATTCCTGAAAAGACGTATCTCGCGCGCAAGGCCGCCGGATAATCCTTGTGCGTCAGTTTGTTTTTAAAGTTGCGGTAAAAAATCTGGTAGGAATGCGCGAAATGCGGGTGGTTAACAATATTCGCCAGCCACAAGGAAGTAATGGAAAAGACGGCATAATGGGTCTCAGGACTGGTGAGCAGGGTGATCGCTGCGAGCGCCAGCAGGGAGCCGCCCCCAAGGCCGAGAAAGTCAATTGTCGGGGAAAATAACCACCCCTCTCGCGAGGCCGCTTGGCTCGCGCGAACGGTGGGTTCGCTGAAAGTTGCTATCTCGGACACGCCGCCGCCTTTCGATCACAGATAAATTTCTGCGATTCAGGTGAACA
Source organism: Hyphococcus sp. (assembly GCA_021604585.1). Lineage (GTDB taxonomy): Bacteria > Pseudomonadota > Alphaproteobacteria > Caulobacterales > Parvularculaceae > Hyphococcus. Next base: position 95,824 of record BQJG01000001.1, on the reverse strand, counting down.
GCCGGTAAAAATTGCCCCTATTTGACCGCGAATATCCTTAGAAATAGGCCTATTCAGGCGCATAATTGCGGCTTGCACCGGTTTGCCCGTCAAGCTATGACGCGCTGCCTATTGCCGGAAGCGCATGGCATATCGGGCCGCATTAGCTCAGCTGGTAGAGCACATCATTCGTAATGATGGGGTCAGGTGTTCAAGTCACCTATGCGGCACCATATAGATATTTTTCCACGTCCAAATTCATCCAATAACACAACAAAATCAGCATACTACGGCTGATTTGCGTCCGATAGCGTCCGACTTGGTCCCTTTAGGTTGGGGGTATTTGGGGGTATAATTGGGGGTGGTGTCGGTTCCCGCCTGAGGCGATACCCCCAAAATGCTGTCAGCCCTCCAAATCAAAAACGCGGTCCCGAAAGACAAGCCTTTCAAGCTGTCCGATGGGGGCGGTCTTCACCTGCTGATCACCCCTAACGGCTCCAAGCTGTGGCGGGTCAAGTACCGATAGCTCGGCAAGGAAAAGCTGCTTTCGCTCGGTTGTCTATGACGTGAACCTGAAACGGGTGAAGTCCGACGTTGACGGCAAGACCTTCTACTGGGTTTATTCAAAGGCGACGGGCGAGCTGATCTTCTCCCACGCGGTGACCAGCAACAGCAAGTGGGATTATATTAATGCCGGGCCGCTCGACGTGCGGCTGAAGAACAATTCGCTGCCCTTCTGGGCCTACGCCCATAAGGACCATCTCGGCTCGGTGGTGGCCAACACCAACGCCGCCGGGGATGTGATCGCGACCGAACAGTTCACCCCCTTCGGCGAAAAGCAGATCGGCGGCTCGAACGAGAACGATCCGAGCTATACCGGCCATATCTATGACGAGACCGGCCTCACCTATATGCAGGCGCGCTATTACGACCCGGTCATCGGCAGGTTCCTCTCAACCGATCCCATCGGCTATCAGGACCAGCCGAACCTCTATGCGTATGTCGCAAATGATCCCGTCAACGCGACGGACCCGACGGGGGAGTTCATCGACATCATCGCTGACGCGGTCTTTATCGTTGCTGATGTTGGAATTCTGATTGCCGATGAAATTACGACCGGCGGTGAAAATCGTACTGAAAACTTAGCCGCCTTGGGTGCCGACGTAGTTGGGGCTGTAATACCTGGCGCAACCGGTTTAGGTTTGGCGGCGCGCGCTGGAGCGAAGGGTGCAATAGCTGCGAAGGGCGCTGCTAAAGCCGCTGATGCGGCGAAGGATGGAACCAAAGCGGCAGATAAGGCGACTGAGTCGTCTTTCGGCAAAGGCAGGAGAGGCGGGCAACAACCCAAGGGCGAGAGAAACAGGGCCGCAAAACCGGGTGGAACTGGCAACACGGATAAAGCGGGAGGGAAAAGAAGAGACCCGCAAACAGGAAAGAAGATAGAACCTAAACCGGCGCCTCCGCCTCCACCGAAAGAGCCTGAACGCAGTGTTGAGAGGGGAAAACGTCCCAAAGAATGAGTTAGCGGGCTCGTTCGCATGAAATTTCCCGCATCCGCGAAACGCCGCAGGAACTGCTCTGATGAAGAAGAAAATCCAGCAATCAAACGATTTAGCCGACGAGTTTCTTCGGAAAGCATTTGACGCCGAAGAAGACGGGCAGTTGGAAGAAGCAATCTGTCTGCTAAAAAAAGCGGCACGACTGGGATCGAATGCCGCCAGATCTAAATTAGGCACAACCTACGATGACGTAGTGACGCCGTCCCAACCAGATCGGGCTGTTTATTGGTATAAACAAGGCGTCAAAAACGGCTATAGCGATTGTGCTTGGAATCTGGCGATGCATTATGCTGGTCTAGGAAGAAGACGAGGTTATTTATACTGGCTTAGAATCGCAAATGAAATGGGAGATGAAGACGCTCCCGAGGAACTTCGTACAGGAGAATGGTGGTCAAAAAGGACCAAGGATATAGCAAGAAAGTAGAGGTCTTCGACCGTAGGTCGGGCGGTTCCAGACATTAGGTTTTTATCGTCGCTAGTTTTTGGAAACAACAACGGCAAGATAAAGCGAAACGGCGATTTGGTGCATGGATGCACTTAACGCCTTGTCTGCACACTGTTTTTTGGCGCCCCTTTGGTGCATCGGGGCCCTTGTTTGGCACCATTATGTGCATAGTTTGCACATCGTTCCCGCTAACGGTTTGAAGGCGTTGACGAAAGCGCGAGGGCGAGGCGCCGGATGGCGTCGAGGGTCGGCTGGGTCTCGCCGCTCTCATAACGCTGTATATAGGTTGCATGCATGTCGCAGGCGGCGGCGAGCGCCTTCTGAGTGAGATTCCTTTCCTTGCGAAAAAAGGCGTGAAGGTCGTGACGAAAACCCGATGGCGCAGCACGTAATCTTGCTATTGCTTCTGATGGAAGGCCGAGCTGGCAGAAGCCATTCAGCAGCGCAAGCCAGATCGGTCGGCAGAACATTTCCCGGGGCTGTCGGTCTGCTCCGCCGCAGGTCGATGGACGCGTAGTCGTTTGGGCCAAAGCCGCTGATCGTGATTCCAGGTTTGTGGTCTCTGTAATTTTGGCCAAGTTTTGAGACTCCATAATTTTTTGAGGTCCAAACAAAAACCGCTGAGCGAAGAGAGACCTGAAACGATTAATGTCCTTCACAGCTTCGCGCGGTATTATCATGAGGCGAGAAAGATTACTGGCCAATGTGGTTGTTTAGCATTTCACCGATGTTAGCGGAAAGGTAGATTCAACCTTTTGGCGAGCCAATCCGCCGCGAATTAGGGGTTTCTACGAGAATGAAGTATGACGCTCGCTCCTGAAATATGAAGGGGCTGCCCGCCATTTTTAGAGAAACCATAAAATCCACCCGCCCGCTTGTATTCTGGCCGCCTGTGATTCTTCTGCTTTCGGCGCTTGCGTTTAGTCTGCTCGATTTCGACGGCTTTTATGCAACGGTCAGCAACGCAAATCAGTGGGTGCTGACGCATTTCGACTGGTTATTTAGTTACGCCTCGTTCGCCGCTGTAGGGCTTGTGGGGTGGGTCGTCATATCGCCCCTGGGCGCGGTGCGTATTGGCGGTCCGGACGCAAAGCCGCTGCTTAATCGCTGGAACTGGTTTTCCATTACTTTGTGCACGACCATCGCGACAGGAATTTTATTCTGGGGCATCGCCGAACCGATGTTCCATATTAAGGCTCCGCCGGGCTACGCCCATATCGAGCCGTACTCAGATGAAGCCTCGAAATTCGCACTGTCGTCCATGTTCATGCATTGGACGATCACGCCATATGCGCTCTATACGGTGCCGGCACTCGCCTTCGCGCTCACCCATTACAATCTCGGCCGGCCATATTCCTTAAGCGGGCCGCTATCGCTGATCATCGGGAAAGCGGCGACAGGCCGGGCCGGGGCTCTAATTGATGCGGTGGGCCTGTATGCGCTGGTCGCCGGTGTCGCTGCATCACTCGGCGCCGGCGTAATGACGCTGGCCGGCGGGCTTGAGGCTACGACGGGCCTTAACGACACTGTGTTTTTGCGGCTGTGGGTCACCATCGCCATTGTCGTGTTTTTTGTCGCTTCGTCGATCAGCGGATTGCAGCGCGGCATAAAGTTCCTTTCGGACATAAATATCCGGTTTTTTCTTTTGTTGGTGCTGTTTGTATTTATTGCAGGGCCGACCTGGCAGATCTTATCGCTTGGGGCTGAAAGCGTCGGTCAATTTGTCATAAAGTTCATTCCTCGCAGCCTGGCGCTTGGCGGTCGTGCAGGCGCAGAATGGACTCGCGACTGGACGGTGTTTTACTTTGCCAACTGGCTCGCTTGGGCCCCGGTGACCGCCCTGTTTTTGGGCCGAATTGCACTCGGATATACGGTTCGTGAGTTCGTGCTGTTCAACCTTGTGGCGCCGGCGACGTTTGGCGGCGTCTGGATGATGGTCTTTGGCGGTGCAGCGATAGGCGCTGATGCGGCTGCTGGGCACAGCCTCGTCGCCGCACTTGATGCGCGCGGACCGGAAGCGGTGGCTTATGCGCTGTTCAATACATTGCCGTTTAGTCAGGTTGTGATCGGGCTTTTTATTGCGCTCACCTTTATTTCATTCGTGACAGCCATGGATTCGAATACGCACTCGATCACCAATGTGTGCCTGAAGAAAATGGCGCCGGGGCAGAAACGACCGCTCGCGGACCGTTGGGTGAAAATTTTTTGGGGCGCGCTGATTGGCGCAGTGGCGTTTATTATGACCTCGACCACAGGTATTGACGGCGTCCGGATGCTTTCCAATCTCGGTGGTTTGCCTGGGCTGTTTATCTTGATAGCTATGGGGGCGGTGATTCTTTCCTTGCGGGTTCATTGGCTCGATGAGATCCGCGTCGCGAAACAACCAGCGTCAGCGGAAGAAACCACCCGGAAATAGATCGCCATATAGGGTGGTTTTTTGTTCGGCGATCTCGCGGGCTGCGTCCGCTGATATTTTCCGGAACCAGACATGGTCGCCAGGGCGAATTTGGCCCGTGAGGGAAAGGTCTGCGTTTATCACTTGCGCGATGCGTGGATAGCCTCCGACTGTTTGCGCGTCACAAAGCAATAAAAATGGCGCGCCATCGGGCGGGCATTGAACGGTTCCGGGAAAAACGGGGCTGCTCGATATCGGGGGCGATGGCGGCAGGTTGAGGCGATCCCCTTCAAGCATGGCGCCCATGCGATCTGCGCGGCGGCTAGCGGTCCAGCGCGCAGTGAAGAATCTTTCCGTTTCCTCTTCGCCGATACTTTCAGCTTCGGGGCCGGGGAGCGCGCGCAGGACGAATTCATGAGCGAGGCGCAATTTCATTTCCGAGGGGATGTCGCGTGGCGATTTGACCGGACCTTTCGCCGAGAACAGGCGGTCATTTTGCTCAAGCTTGCGTCCAGCATAGCCTCCAATTTCTGCGGGCACATAAGTGGACACGCTGCCAAGGAATGCAGCGCCCGAAAGCCCGCCAGCAAAAGCGATGTAGGTGCGGGCGCCAATTTCTGCAGCAGTCAGAGCAAGTTCGTCGCCAGCGGAGACTTTAAGTTCTTTGTATAGCGGGCAGAGAGCCTTGTTTAATCTCGCTCTCATCTCTGCGCCGCCAATAGCAATAGCGCCTGCTTGAAGAAAGCGGATCGTTGGGCCAATTAGAGTGCATTCTAGCCCAGCTGCGTGCGCAGCATTGCCCAGAGCGGCGTTGGTCAGAGACAGAGAAAGCGGATCGGCGGCGCCGGAAAGAGGCACGCCAAGATGGCGTGCATTCGGTCTGCCCATATCCTGTAGCGTGGTGAACATCCCAGCGTCGATGATTTCCGCCAGCGGATTCATGTCGGTTGCCGGTTTAATCTGGAGAACTCCGGTTCATCAATCGGCAGAAACCGGACCGTCGCGCCGGCCGCAAACAAAAATGGGTTCTGCAATGTTGCATCAAACAGTCTAGTTGGCGTGCGGCCGATCAAGGTCCAGCCGCCGGGTGATGAGAGCGGGTAAATGCCTGTCATCTCACCTGCGACGCCAACAGAACCTGCTGGCACGCGCGGTCGCGGGCTGGCCAGCCGTTCTGTTTGCAGTGCTTCCGGTAAGGGGCCGAGATAGGCAAAACCCGGCGCAAAACCGATGGTTAGCACCCGGTATAGTGTGGATGTGTGCAGGTTGATCAGTTGATGCGGTTGAAGCGAAAGTCTTTCGCACAGGGGCAGAAAATCCGGCCCACATGCGCCGCCATAACAAACCGGAATCTCTATCGCCGAACCTGACGTTAGGGCCAGATCAGAAAGATCATTAAGTGCTGCCTCCAACATATGCGCAGCTTGCAACGGGTTCAGTCGAGACGGGTGAAAGCGAATTGCGATACTGTCAACACCGGCAACAGAATCCAGCACGCTCGCATGCGTACGCAATGCATCTGCCGCGGCATTTGCCGCGAGCGCATTGGCGATCAGGTCGCCGCCCTTGATCTTAGCAAAAAGGCCATGTTCGCCGTAAGGCGTGATAACGAAAGAAATCGCGCTCATACAAATGACCTGATTGAAATCGCTGCTTTTGAAAGCGCAGCACGCACCGCCATCGCCGTTTCAACGGCGCCTGGCGAATCGCTGTGGATGCACAGCGTGTCGGTTTCAATTGTCAGCTCGCCGTCGGCGGTAGAGAAAGTATTTCCTGTTGCGATGGCGAGTGCTTGTTGCGCACGTGCTTCCGTGCTTGCGAGGACAGCACCGGGTTCGGTGCGGGGCGAGAGTGCGCCATTGCTGAGATATAGGCGATCGACAAAACCTTCACGAGCAAAGGAAAGACCGGCCTTCTGCGCTGTAATCTCGAGTTCTGAATTGGGCGGCCCAACAAGCACCGCACCGGATGAAACCGATGCGATCAGGCGCGCCAGCGCAGCATCCTTCGCGGCGTCATTATACAATGCGCCATGCGGCTTAATGTGCGTGAGGCGCATGCTTTCTGCAGCGAGAACGCCTTTCAATTGCTTGATCTGTGCGATTAGCGATTCATGCAATTCATCATGTGCATAGGATCTGCTGCGCCTGCCAAATCCTGCGCGATCCGGATAGGACGGATGCGCGCCCACGCGTACGCCATGTTTCTTGGCAAGCATAGCGGTTGCGCGCATGGATTCCGTGTTGCCCGCATGCCCGCAGCACGCAATTGAACATGATGTGAGCAACGGCATCAGCGCTGTTTCGTTCTCGCGCTGGAGAGTGTTGGCATATTCACCCATATCCGCGTTGAGGTCGATGGCGGGCATCACATCACTCCAATGGCTCGCAAAATACCCCGCAGCCCCAGGCCGGCAGCGATTAAGGTCACGACAATGCCGGCGATATTTGCGAGGGCGCTATTGGCGTAAGCGCCGAGAAGCTTTTTGCTGTTGGCCGCGTAAAGCAAAAAGATCGCAACCACTGGCAACAAGGCGCCATTAGCGATCTGCGCAAAAAGAATGATTTCAATGGGCCGAGCGCCAGTCATGGCGACAATGGCGCCGATCAGGAGTACTGAGCCGGCGACCAGTCGGAATTTCGGCGATGTCGGCTCGCTTTCGAATCCAAATAATTCGGCGGCGACATACCCGGTCGCGAGCGGCGCTGTGATGGCTGACGAAAGCCCTGCTGCGAACAAGCCAATGGCCAATAAATATGTTGCGCCTACGCCAAATGCCGGTTCTAGCTGCCGCGCCATATCGCCGGCGTTTGTTACCTCGAGCCCGGAGCCGAACAGACTTGCGGCCGCCGTCGCCAACACCAGAATTGAGACGATGCCGCCGGCGCCGATGGAAACCCGCGCATCGAGGCGCGCCTCACCAAGGCTTTCAGCGCTGGCCCAGCGTTTTCTTGCGGTCGCCGCGTGCAGGAACAAATTATACGGCACGATGGTCGTGCCAATAAGGCCAAGCACGATCGGCAAGGCGCCGAGCGGGATTTTTGGAATGAAAGCGCCCGCAAATAATGCGCGCCAGTCAGGCCCGATGATTATCAGGGCGGCGGCGAATGCTATCGACATGACCAGCACTGCTGTGATTAGGATTTTTTCAATAATGCGATAGCCGCCGAAGAGAAGAATGCCGCCCGCCAAGATCGCAATGCCAGCGGACAATACTGCGCGCGATGCGGCGCCCGGTAGACCCGCCTCCATGCCCAACGCGGCGCCTGCAATGTTTCCGCCCTCATAAGCTGCATTACCGATAAAGAGTGCGGAGACTATGAGCGCCGCCGCCATCCACCGGAGGATGGGAGAATGTGAGAATTGTCGCATCACAGCCTCGCCAAGGCCCAGTCGCGAAACAACGCCCAGGCGTGCTGACATCTCCTGAAGAATAATCGCCGCGAGCGTAGCGAACGCCAGCGCCCAGATCAGCGCGTAACCGTACCCGGCGCCCGCTAGCGTCGCGGTCGTGACCGTTCCTGGCCCGATAAAGGCGGCGGCGGTAAGGGCGCCAGGCCCGATTGCGCTGAGCTTTTTGAACATTGCACCAGTCTAACCTGCACCGTCCGGAATGGCGAGAAGCTCAGGCAATGAGAGAATTACGCATAAAAGCGTAAGGCCGCCCCGAACCCTGTCCGAGGCGGCCTTACGCTACTTACGCAACAGCTATCGCGCGATAGAACTGGTTTATTCGTCGTCGGTCTTAAGCTCGACCGCTGACGCGTTGGTGATTGGCGCCGCCTCGATCAAAGCGACCGGCGCGCCATTTGATTTTTCTTCTTCCGGTTTTTTCTCTTCACGCAGTTGCGGGTTGGGCGCGGGAGAGAGGGGAGCCGCAGGCACATCGTCAAATGTCGGGGTTTCCACATCGCCGGCGGCATACTGATCCCAGTAAGCGGGCTGGTTCATCAGCTGGCGATAGACGTTGATATTGTTGTCAGCGACAATCGGCGGCAAGTCAGAGCGCGCCAGCCGTTCAGCTTCGCGCATCTCGCCCGAAAGAGCGAGCACGAGAGCGAGATTTTGGCGGACGCGTGAATCGCCGCCTGCATTGGCTGCAGCGTCGCGCAGAGTAAGACCGGCCAGTTTCAGTTTCCCGTCAAGCGCATATGACAGACCCTTATTGTTCAGCAGGACCACGTCACCCGGCGCAATCGCCAGCGCACGATCATATTTGGCTCTGGCGGCTTCATGTTCCCCGATCTGATCAAGGGCGACGCCGTAAGCGGATAGCGCGCGATAATCGGTCGGCGATTTGTTAACGGCTGTTTCGATGTAGCGCACAGCCTCAAAGGCCCGCCCGCTTTCAACGAGAACCTTGCCGTATTCGAGATTCACATCAGCATTGTCGGCATGCAAATTGGCCGCTTTCTGCATCACGCCGAGCGCTTCCTCATCGGAGCCGATTTTGCGCAGAGATCTGGAGAATCGCACAGCAGCATTGGGATCGGACTGATCTGTATTATAGCGGGTGCCCCAAAACGCCGCTGCGGCGATTGGGTCAAGGCCCTCGTCGCCTGCAGGGTTGGAATAAACGCCAATAGCGTCCTTATACTCCTGATTGCCAATGCCCGCGCCAGCGGTTGTTTTCTGTACAGATGCGCAGGCAGGCAGCATAATCGCCAAACTGGCGGCAATGATGTATTTCGTTGCAAGCTTGTGTGCGGTAAGCATGGGTTGCGCCTCGATGAATTCCACTGGAGTTTCGCCGTTATGGTGGCGGAAGGAATTCAATAAAGGCTTAACTCTAAGCGTAATGTGCAATCTAACGCGGTTCTAACTTTGTAAGTTAACGGATTATTCATGGCTCAACATTTGTTAAGCGACTATGAACAAAACACTGCCAATGCAGCGAAGAAATTATTCACGGCCGGTGATGGCGCGTTAGACGAAAGCGATGCGCCAGCTAGTTTGAAGGCGCTGGCGCGTGTTAATGGATTTAACGGTGAGATCGGTGCTGTGTTCACTGATGGCGATGCGGCGCTGCTAGGACTTGGTGACGGAACCGACCCGTTCATTTTTGCGGCGGCGGCTGAGAAATTGCCTGCTGGCGACTATGTCCTCGCACACGATATCGATAAAGACCTCGCTGACCTCGCCGTGCTGGGATGGCTCATGGGCGGCTACCGGTTCGACCGTTACAAAACTCAAAAGCTATCGGAAGCACGGTTAGTCGCGCCTCAGAACGCAGATGCAAAAACGGCGCGATTGTTCGCAGACGCGGTGTTTCTGGTTCGTGATCTGGTTAATACGCCCGCTGGCGATATGGGCCCCGCAGCGCTCGAAAAAGCTGCGCGCCAAATTGGAGATGAGCAGGGTGCGCAAGTTGAAGTCATTACCGGCGACGATCTTTTGGCGAAGAACTTCCCTATGGTGCATGCTGTGGGGCGCGCCGCCAAAGAGGCGCCGCGCATGATTGATTTACGCTGGGGGGACGTGAATGCGCCAAAGCTGACCCTGGTTGGGAAGGGCGTGACGTTTGATTCGGGTGGTTTAAATATTAAAGGCGCGGCTGGCATGGCCCTCATGAAGAAGGACATGGGCGGCGGTGCTCATACGCTAGCGTTAGCGCAGATGATTATGCAGGCCGGTCTCAATGTCCGGTTGCGGGCGATTATCCCGGCGGTGGAGAATGCGATCTCTGGCGACGCCTTTCGGCCCGGCGATATATTGAAGAGCCGTAAGGGCCTGACGGTTGAGATTGGTAATACCGATGCTGAAGGCCGGCTCATTCTCGCAGACGCGCTTACTTATGGCGGAGAAGAGCGCCCTGATCTGATGATCTCGCTAGCGACGCTCACGGGCGCTGCGAGGGTTGCGCTCGGGCCGGACCTGGCCCCATTCTACAGCGACGATGAGGAACTCGTGGCTGCGCTGGAATCCGAGGCCTCGCGACTGGCCGATCCGGTTTGGCGCATGCCGCTCTGGCGCGGGTATGAGCCGATGTTGTCTTCGCCAATCGCCGATGTGAACCACATCACGGGCGGCTCTTTTGCGGGCTCCGTGACGGCTGCGCTTTTCTTGAAGAAATTCGCTGGCGAGGCCGCGCGGTGGATGCATTTTGACATCTATGCCTGGCGGCCCAAGGCGGCGCCCGGTCGTCCGCAAGGCGGCGAGGCGCAAGCGATTCGCGCCTTGTTTGAGGTTTTGCGCCAGCGTTACGGGGCGCGATAAACCCTTGCCCTTGGCGGGCGAACCGTTGCAAGCATGAGGCTTGGTTTGCAAGGGCAGGGTTAAGGCCGGACGATGGCGTCAACAGACAATCTTACCAGCTGGCGGGAAGTCATGTGCGATGCCGTGCGCGCTGATGATCCCGATCTTTCCATGCGCCAGTGGTCGATCTTGCTGACGGTGTATTTACGTCCTGGGCCGCATACTGTGCGCGCCCTAGCGCGGGATCTGAATGTGCCGAAACCGGCAATTTCCAGGGCGCTCGATGCGTTGTCCATCCTGGGGTTTGTCAAGCGCGTGCGTGACGGCAATGACAAGCGCATTGTGATTGTCCAGAAAACAGCAGAGGGCGCGATCTATCTCGACAGATTTTCGCGCCTGGTTGAATCGCATCATGTCGAGGCGCCGCTTGGCGCCATGTATGGATAACGATTAGTCGATTGAGCCTAATTCAGCTATTGTCACGCCCGCTACTTGCACCACACCTTCTTTCAGAATGATTGGCGCAGCGAGTTTGCCGCCATTGGCGATCGCGGCGAGTGTGAGCGTAGACGAGATGCTCTCGACGTCTTCTTTGTCGATTGCGCCAGCCTCGGCCAGCAACTGTACAAATGTCGCTGGAGATTTGACTTCAGTGTGAAGTGTGCCTGCGGGATATAGCTGATGGTCGGGTGCAAGCTCGCCGGAAACCGACAGGCTGGCGTCGCCGCTATTTGCAATAAACCCGTTGATAAGAAGCATGCCGCCTGCGTCTCGCCACTCCTGGATATTGTTAAGAAACGGCGTTTGGCTCGCCGCCATGACGGTTTGCACCGTATCGAGATCGAATTTGCGGGTTTGATCCGTTACCGACGCTCCGCGCGCCTCGAGGCTCATTGTAAAAATGGTTTTGTCGGATGCGGTAGGTGACGCATCAAGCACGAGCTTTTCCAGCGAAGCTTTCACTCCATCCGAACGCACCGCTGTGGCGCCGGCCACCGTCATCGCGAACGCCCATTCGCGCTGCTTGTCATTGGCAATGGAAATGCGGAAGTCATTCGTCTTTATGCGCCATTCGCCTTGGCGGCCAAAGTGGAGGTGTTGGTCGGAATGGGCGGAAAAAATAAGCCTGTTGAGATCGTAAGGCAAAGCATCGATCGTCAGCAGATCTGTGCGCCAGTAAAATTGATCTGCGTAAGCAATGTCAGGCTGCTCAATGTGGACGCGTAGAAAAAATGGAAAGCCGTCGGTCTTCAGCGCGCCATAGGAAATCTCGGCGCCTGCGGCGCGTTGGTCTTGAACCCAATTGACGACTGCTTTTTTCATCTCTGCCGCGCCAGCGCGCCAGAGAAGCAGATATGCCAAAAAGACGACCGTAGCGATCGCCCATGGCAGGTAAAGCCAGCGTAATTTCGCAGTTGTTGCGGGACTATTCATTGTGCTCCAGCACTTTCGAGGCGAGATCGGGTCTCGCGTTCTCAATGCGGTTATTAAGTTCGAACAAAAATACTTTGCGGTCCAGGCCTGGCGGAATGGCTGGAAGAAAACGCAAGGTAATGGTGCCCGGGACTTTCTCATTGCCTGGATGTCGCCAGTAGCGCCCGCTATCATGGGCGACCGGAACGCAAGGCGCTCCCGTCGCGGCATACAGTCCGGCGACGCCAGGGAGAAGGGTTCGTCGCTCTCCCGGCTTTGCACGTGTGCCTTCCGGAAAAATGATGATCTGTTCGCCAGTGTCCGTGTGTGCTTTAGCTTTACGCGTCATGGCGCGTAGCGCTTTTGCCCCGCCGCCACGGTCGATTTGTATATTGCCGGCAAGCCCGGCCCACCAGCCATATACTGGAATCGCGGTCAGCTCTTGTTTGAAAACTATGACCGGCCTGGGGGCGAGGGCGTATAGAGCGATGGTCTCCCACATGGATTGATGATTCGCGGCGATGAGTGCGCCTTCCGATGGAATGTTTTCCGCACCTTCGATCCGGTGCGAGATGCCGGTGATGAGCTTTAACGCCCGTAAAGACAGTTTCGCCCAAATTTTAATGGTTGCGCGCGCAGCGTCACGGCCGAGTAATGCGAGAGGCAAGCAGAGAATGCCCATCAGCGCTATCAAAATAACGAGAAACGCCGAATAGGCAGTCGACTTCAACCAACCTGCCATGCTCTAGCGGCCGGCGACAGGCAGCACTGCCTTGATGCGCGCAAGAAGGAATTTTGTGTATTCGCCCGCAAGCGGTAACACCGCCCCGGCAGATGCCGGGCCCCCTTTTGCATTGAGATATCCGGACGAAACTGGGAATGGCGTAATGGCCGCGTCGGGCATGCGCGCGCGCGTAACGGCAAGGGCGCGAGGCATATGATATTCAGATGTGACCAAAATTATATTTTTGTAATTGTGACTGACCGCCCAATCGCGAAGCTCGGCGGCGTTGCCTTCCGTGGTCAACGCCGCGCGCCCAAGGTCTACGCAGCAGTCAAAGCGTTCTTTCGGACCGACCCAAAATTCTGACAGTCTTGCCGCGGAAGTGTCTGGGTGAACGCCTGAGATCAGCAGGCGCTGGCCGGCTCCATCAGCGAATAGCGCCATTGCCGTGGAAATTCGAATGCCGCCACCGCCGGTAAAAACAACGACACCGTCAGCGCCGATTTGCTCTGTCGGGGCTGGCGTCGCAGTCGTTGGCGGAGGGAGTTTGGAAAGGAACAAAATAAATCCGCCCGCCCAGAGCACAACCATGCCAGCTAATATTGAGAAAAACCGCTTCACGATCAGTTGGTCCAAAAAGTAACACCAAGAGCATAGCCGATGCGCAGGCGCCGTTCCAGCACTCTTGCCGATAAGCCGGAGTGGTTCGCCCGAAAACCAGTTTTCCCGATCAGTATTGCTCGCGCAAGGTTCTCAAAACCGTAAGGCGGGCTGTCACTGCGGTGACCAGGCAGGTTGCGATTGGCGCAGTCACGAGCCAGAGCGCCATCCATCCGCCCAGCCTAAAGGCTGGAAGGAATGCTTCCTCCGCCCCGCTGCTGCGCATCGCCACACCTGCAAGCATCAAGGCGGCAAGCGCGGCGCCAAGCCCAATCAGAGCGCCCCGCAAGCCAAGAACGAAAAACCGCTGCTGTACTTCGGCCGCGATAAAGCTGTCCGTCGCGCCGACCAGATGCAGCACGGAGACAATCTCATGATTGGCCGCAAGGCCGGCCCTAGCGGCGAAAATGGAAATCGCGCATGCTGCGCTCATCACCAGCAAGAATACGCCCAACGCCATGGACTGACCAGAGCGGGCTGCCCCGGCGAGACGGTCATGCCAGCGCGCATGATCGTCAAGGCTGGCTTCTGGCGCTGCTGCTGCAATTTGGTTGCGAAGCAGATCGAGGTTTTTACGCAATTCTGGCGACGCCTTTACCTCGATGATGGCAGGGATGTTGATGAAGGCTTGTGCATTGCCTTGTCCGAGCCACGGTTCGAGCAATTTTGCTGTCTCTTCACGGCTGCGTTCCGTCGCAGAGAGGACGCCTTCTGTTTGATTGAGAATGCGCATGACGTCAGCAACGCCAGTAGAGATTTCATCCGCGGAGGCGCCCTTAACCTGCACGGTGATTTCAGAGCGGAGCGCTGACGTCCACTCGCTCGCTGCGCGGTTGACCATTAACAAAGACGCCATAGCGAGCACAGCAAGAAACGACATAACTGCAATAACGGCAGTCAACGGCGCGCCTGCGGCGCCGGCCTCGGGCAGCAAAGGCGCCGTTCTGCGATTGAGAAAGCGGCGCTTCGGCGCAGCGATGGCTTCGGAGTCATCAGATTCAATTGTGTCGTCAGAAGGCGTTACAGTCATACCGCCCCCCCGGCGCCGGCGCTGCGTGTTACCGATCCGTTAGCAATTCTTAACACCGGCTTGCCGATCGATTGAACCAGATGCAAATCGTGAGTGGCGACAATGACAGCCGCCCCCAATTTATTCAGCTCAACGAATAACTTCATAATCCGCTCACCCATCGCCGGGTCGACATTGCCGGTCGGTTCGTCCGCCAAAATAAGATCTGGTTTGGAGACCAATGCGCGCGCCAGCGCGACGCGCTGCTTCTCTCCGCCCGATAAAGTTGGGGGTTTTGCATCCATACGGTCGCCCAAACCAACCCAATTTAAGAGTTCGCTTACGTCTTCCCGGTAATGATTTTGGTTAACGCCCGCTACTTTCATGGGCAGCGCCACATTTTCATAGGCGGTAAGATGGTCGAGGAGACGAAATTCCTGGAAGACGACGCCAATGCGTCGCCGCAACGCGGGCAACGCCTCGCGCGGCGCTTCCATGGCGTCCTCACCGAACAGAGTGAACTGGCCGCGCGTCGGGCGATGGGCCAGGTAGATCATTTTCAACAGGGACGTCTTGCCGGCGCCGGACGGTCCAGTGAGAAACCGAAACTCACCTTCACGGAGGGACATGCTGACATCGCTCAGCGTTTCCGGCGCGTCTTCATAGGCAAGGCCGGCGTTTTCAAAACGAACAATTGCTTTCACGGGTTCCAAGGTGTCTCCAGCCAGGCTCGGCGGTCTGGCGACCGGCGAGCGCATATGTTGAATGAACTCATAAACGATTCTGGTCCGTCATGATAATCACCTGTCCCGATTGCGCTACGCGATATGATGTGGATGACGAGCGGTTTTCCCCAAGCGGCCGCTCTGTTCGCTGTTCTTCCTGTGGCGAAAGCTGGTTTGTGCCTGCTCCAGAACTCATCGACGTCGAGCCTTTAAAGGAAAAACCCTCCCAACGTGCAAAAGGCTCGGACCGGGATACGGCCCGGGATGAAGCCGACCATTCGGCGCGGCCGCGGATGAAAGTTGGCATTGCGGAAGCCGATGAGGACGATGTTGACCGCCGGGAAGCGAGAGGCGCTAGCCGGGACAAGCGCGCGGCGAAGTTCTTAGATCGCGAAACGCGCCATAATGACAAGAATTCAAATCGCCGCGACCGGGATGAGCGCGGCGCCGATTTCGCCGAAGACGATGATGATTCATTATTTGAATCACACGCTGGCAAGAAAGACCGCTCAAAGGACGATGGTCGTTCAACTGCGCGATTTGAACGTGATTACGCTGATGATGAAGACGAAACCGCTGACCCTCCTGGCAAGGGATGGCGCAAAGGCCGTCAATTCATTGTTGAAGATGACGAAGCGGGCCAAGCTGAACGTCGCCCGTTCTTCGCCCGCAAGCGCAAGAGTGGTGCGTGTGATGAACGCGAGTCCCTTCGGTTTGCAGATGACGAAGATGAATCATCGGGCGATGAGCGTGAGTTCTGCGGTGATCACGAAGATGAATATGATAATGCTTATATAGTCGATGCGGACTGGGAAGATATCGACGAACGCGCCGACGAGCCGGCGCGTGGATTTGGAAAAAAAGTTCGTGCAGAACGCCGCCGCGCCACTGCGCTCGCGCGAATGGAAGATGTTCGCCCTCTCGATCCAGCCGCGCTTGATGATGAGTTTTTTGCAGCGCTGAAAGTGACGCCGCGCGAGCTTGAGCGAGCCATTCGTAGAGCGCGCCGAAGAGCGGAATCACGAGAGAAAAATCGTCTGACGCCATTGCGTGTGATGGGTTGGACAGCCTGGGTGGCCGTAATCGTCGGGGTTGCCTATGGCGTATTTTTCTATCGCGACGAGATTGTGAAAATGGCGCCGAAAGCTGCCGACGCCTACGCGGTCATCGGGATCGACGCCAATCCTTACGGACTGTCGATTGAGAATGTACGCCACCGTCTCGCCATGTCGACGGGCGGGCCGACCATTGAAATCACAGGAAACCTCAGAAATGAAACGACGGGGACTGTCGTTGCGCCGCTAATGCAAGCGGAAGCGCTTGGCCCGCGCGGCGAACTCCTCGCGCGCTGGACGTTTACCGCAAGCCAGTCTGAAGTTGCACAGGGCGATATGGCCGATTTCATCACGCGCGCTCCTGCGCCAGAAGGCGTTGCAGAGGTTGCGCTGTCTTTTGCGCCTTCGGGCAGCGTCCTCGACAGCTTGCTTCCGCTCGGCCGCGAATAAGGGCCTTCGCAACTGGTTTTTCCTATGAAAAGCTCCTAAGACCGGCGGTCAAATTAGCCAGCCAACGGAGCACTTTTTATGCGCACGCTTTTTACCGAAGACCAGATCGCCAAACGCGTTGATGAAATGGCGGCGGAAATGGCGCGAGATTTGCCTGCTGATTTCCTGTTGGCGCCGGTTCTCACAGGGGCGTTTATCTTTGCCGCAGATCTGTTACGGGCGCTCTATCGGCATGGCGCAGACCCTTTTGTGGATTTCGTCCAGCTCTCGTCATATGGCGGCGCCCGCGCATCCTCCGGGGTTGTGACCTTGCTCAAGGATTTTTCCGTCGACGTAAAGGGCAAGACGGTTCTGCTTTTGGATGACGTGCTCGACACTGGGCGCTCGCTGCATTTCGGCCAGGGCATGATCGAGGATCGCGGCGCAGCGGCGGTGAAGACTTGCGTGTTTGTGAAGAAGCTCACCGGCAAAGCGGACGATATCAAATGTGACTATATCGGATTTGAGGCGGACCCGGATGACTTTCTGATTGGCTATGGCATGGATGACGCCGGTCGCTTGCGCGGCGTGCCGTTGCTCGGCGCCGCCAACTAGAATCGCTCCAGCAATCTTTCCAGATAGTCTTTCTCGTTTTCTTCACGGCCGGGCTCTCCAAGCCTCCGCCGCAACTCGTCGATGACAGCGCGGGTGCGGCCTGCTTCACTTTCACCCGGAACTTCAACACCGTCGCCAGCCGAGGAGCCTGCGGCGCGTCCAAGCGGATCCGTGCGGCCGCGTTGTCCTTCCTGGCCTTCACCTTCACCGCGCGCTTGACGCATTTGCTCACGGGCCAACGCTTCGGCGCCGTCGCGCAAATTGGCGATAGCCCGCTCCATAGCGTCATTCGCTGCTGCAAAATCATCGCCGGCGAGTGCGCCTTCAGCTTCGCGCATGGCGCTTCTCGCTCTTCCCAAGGCGCGCCCCGCCTCGCCATTCGGATCATTCGCGCTTTCACCTTCCAGCGCATCCATTAATTCATCAAGATCACCGCCAAGCTGCCCTTCACGGACGGCGAGATCGTCTCCGTTAAGGCGCCCGCTTTGGCGGCGTTCAAAAGTTTCATCTGCAAGCTCACGTTGTCGCCCGATCAATTCGCCGGCTTCACCAGCTCGGCCGCTTTGTCCGTTGGCGCCGCTTTGCTGGCCGCTTCCCAGACCGCCTTGGCCCGATCGGCTCTGCGATAGCCGCAAATTGTTCAGCATGTTTTCAAGATCGGACAGCATCTGCCGCGCAGCATTGTTTGCGCCTTGCTGCGAAAGGTCGCGAATTGCATCTAGCATATCGTCCAGATCGGACTGTTCGACTTGGTGCGCGTTGCTTGGCGTTTCGCCTTCCATCGCCTGTCCTGATTGGGCAAGTGCGGTGAGGTAATCATTCATCGCCTGTCGCAGCTCTTCCACCAGGCGTTCAACTTCCGCATCGCTAGCGCCGTTTTCAAGCGCTTGGCGTAAAGCTTCGCGCGCCGCCTCTAATCGTTGTCGCGCGAGTTCCAGCGCCTCGTCCTCTAGCTGCAAGGCAAGCGGCCAGAACTGCTCTACCGCATCTTCATAACTGTCGCCATTTTGACGCATGACCCGCCAGAAGGCTGAACGCAGCAACAGATAATTGGTTGGCTTTTCCGCATAGAAAATATCCGGCGCAAGGGTCATCGCATCGAAAGACCGTGCAGCGCGGCGCCAATCCGTTTCCGCTACAGCCAAGGTCTGACGTTGCTCGATCACGGCTTTGGCGATTGGATTATAGAACATGCGTGTCGGTAGCGTTAGAGAGGCTTCATTTGTGCCGCCCTCTTGTCCCGCGCCGTCCCGAACAATAACTTTCGCCAGCACCTGAAGCCCCGCCCATGGATCAGACTGAAGATCGAGTGTCGCTGCGCGCGCGCCGGAAGCGCCGGCGACGCCTTCCAGCGGAATTGAACGAGATTGCACTAGACTGGCTTCGTCAAAAGCCGCTGCGTCTAGCGGACGTTCCTGATCCGGGTCAAGACGAAGCGATAGTCGCGCATCTGTGATGCCGTAATCGTCTTCCATTGTAATAGCGAAATCGACTCGTCCGTCATCAGTGCGCGCCGGCGTTTCTGTAAAGCGGACACTAGGAGATGAGTCACGCAAAACGCCGATGGGCCAGCGGCCTTCGCGTCCGCCCAGTTTTAAGCGAAGCAACCCGCTATCGCCAATCGCGAACTCGGCGCGTCCCGCATTTTTCTCTCGCTTGAAGTCACCGCGAATGGTTTCGTCGGGTGTTTGAAAGGTGAGTTTGACCCGTCCGCCGCCATTCACCTGCGCGATCAGCTTCGATCCTTCTGGCGCATCAATTTGCGCGGCCCCTTCGGGAAGAGGCTGTCCAGCGTGCAGCAGATAGATGGGCGCGCGGCCGACATAAACAGGGGGTTCGATCCACAAATCCGCCACCAGTTTTCCTGAGCCTGCATGCGCCTGCGGGTCGCCGCCAAGCGCCAGCCGCATCATCGAATCTTTTCCGCCTGCGACAAAAGCAATGGCGAGCAATCCGAGTGCGATATGACGCAAACCCCAAGGGTCGCGACGGTCAGCGAGATCGCGCGCGCTTTTCAGTCTCGCGGCGCGCGCCCGTTCACGCATGGCTTGCTGGTGTGCGCGCCAAAGAGGCGGTTCGCCCACATCTGATTCAAAAGGAGAGTCATCGAGCGCTTGAAGAGCGGCGTGCACAACGCCGCCATCCCGTTCCAAACGTGCCTGTCCTTCACGGCGTGTCGGAAAACGCAAACTACTGAGATCGCGATACAGCAATGCTACGAACCCGGCGCCGCCGAGCATTAATGCAAGCCAGTGCAGCCAGACAGGCACGAGCTTCCACAAATCGCAAAGGCTCATGAAGAGGTAGGCAAAGACAATCGTCAGCGCCGGCAGCAGCGCTGGCCATAATTGTTCCCAAAACAGCACAATCCGCGCTGCGAGAATGGCCCCTTCTCCGGGAAGGCGCTTTCCCTTGGGGCTGGGCTGTGTCACTGCACTCGTCATACTTCTTGCACAATAGCCTGCAAAGCGGGTTCCGTCGACGGCGCTTCGCCTTACGCTTTACTCAGCCTGACCTGTAAATGGCGCAAAATGGCCGCGTAAACAGGTTAACGAATAGGAGAACGGATTGGTGTTAACGCTCACCTCGTCCAAACGCCGTCAGCAGCTTGGGGAAGATGCTCGCCGGTCCCGAGCTTCCGTCTGGCAGACAAGAATCGCATGGGCGCTGGTCGTGATCTACAATTTCGTGGGCGTCGCGGACATCATCTCAACCGTTATTGCGCTGGAAAGCGGCGCAGGGGTCGAAGCTAATCCGCTGCTGAATGCGCTGATGGTCCATGCAGGAGAGGGGTGGATACTTGCCAAGCTAGGCCTGCAAGGGCTTATCAGTTTTATGGTATTGTGGTTCCCACACTGGATCGTGTTGTTCTTCTTCACGGTCGCGACGGCGGGGAACATTCTGATCGTCGCCAATAACTTTGCGATCGGCGGCGTTATCTAGTCCAGCCAGGCCGGCATTTCTTCCAGAGCGACCATATCGGCGAAACTGGGCCGGCGCCGGATGATGGCGAACTGATCGTCCTTCACCATGACCTCAGGAATAAGAGGACGCGAATTATATTGCGACGCCTGCACGGCGCCATACGCGCCGGCTGACATGATCGCCGCAAGGTCGCCCGCTCTCATTTCAGGCAACAGGCGTTTCTTGGCGAAGAAGTCACTCGATTCACAGACGGGGCCGACCACGTCGTAAATATTTTCCGCACTATCGTGTTTCACGATAACCGGCTGGATGTCGTGATGCGCGTCGTAGAGCGCAGGGCGGATCAGGTCATTCATTGCGGCGTCGACGATGAGGAATTTTCGCGCCTCACCTTGCTTCACATACAATACGCGCGTCACCAAGATGCCCGCATTCCCGCAAATCATGCGTCCCGGTTCAAAAATTAGCCTTAGATCCAAAGGTGCAGTTAATTGCTTTATAAGCCCCGCATAATCGTCCGGATGAGGCGGTGGCGCGGCATTGCCATAAGGGATGCCGAGCCCGCCTCCCAAATCCAGCCGGTCAATAGAACAACCATCAGCTCGCAGATCGCAGATCAATTCCGAGACTTTGCTGATGGCGGCTTTGAATGGCTCAAGATCGGCAATCTGAGAGCCGATGTGCAAATCAACGCCGACTACGTCGATGCCGGAGAGACTGCGGGCATGAGCGTAGAGGTTGCGCGCTTCGCCCCATGCGACGCCGAATTTATCTTCTTTGCGGCCGGTCGCAATTTTATCGTGCCCGCCGGCGGCGACGTCTGGATTAACGCGTAAAGCTATGGGTGCGCGCTTTTCAAGTTCGAGAGCTGCTGTATTGAGGGCGTCTAGTTCCGGTGCTGATTCGACATTGAACTGATAGATGCCGACTTGCAGCGCCGCACGCATTTCATCTGGCGTTTTGCCGATGCCGGAAAATACAATTTTGTCCGGCGTAATGTTTGCGACTAGCGCGCGCTGGAGTTCGCCCCCGGAAACCACATCGGCGCCAGCGCCCTCGCTGGCGAGAACGCGCAAGACCGATAGATTCGAATTGGCTTTTACGGAAAACGCGATAAGCGGATCGATGCCTGAAAATGCGCCAGCAAACACGCGCATATGCCTACGTAATGTCGCTTCTGAATAAAGGTAGAAGGGTGTTCCCACCTGTTCGGCCAACTCAGTTACATCGACATCCTCTGCGTGGAGATGTCCGCTGCAATAGTCGAAATGGTGCACTGGCGGCTACCTGTTGAGGGATTGATCTTGAGGTTCGTCCGGCGCGCGCAGCGGCGCTTTCTTACCGCATGCGGACAAGGCGAATGTCAGGGCCAAAACCATCATCAAAACACGCATGCGGCTAATCCTTCTTTAGTGCGTCGATCCAGCGCTTCGCTTCAGCTTTAACATTTTCTGGTGCGGTCCCGCCATAGGCACGGCGCGAAGCGACAGATGCTTCGACCGAAAGCACATTGAATATGTCTGCTGTGAGGCGCGGTTCAATTTTTTGCATGTCGGCAAGAGTGAGCTGATCGAGACGCTTTTTCGATTGCTCAGCCAGCGCGACAACACGCCCGGTAACGTGATGCGCATCCCGGAATGGCAAGCCCAATTCTCGAACCAGCCAGTCAGCCAGATCGGTGGCGGTCGAACAGCCGCGCATCGCCGCTTCCTTCATGGCCTCGCGATTCGGCGTCAAATCACTGATCATGCCGGTCATAGCGGAAAGCGCCAGCGCCAGTGCGTCAACGGCCTCAAAGGTCGCCGCTTTATCCTCTTGCAAATCCTTAGCGTATGCCAGCGGCAACGCCTTCATCACCATCAATAACGAATTCAGCGAGCCGGTGATCCGGCCCGTTTTTGCACGCACCAGTTCCGCCGCATCAGGATTGCGTTTTTGCGGCATGATGGATGATCCGGTTGAGAACGCATCCGACAAGGAGGCGAATCCGAATTGCGGCGATGTCCACAAAACGATCTCTTCCGCGAGGCGCGACAAGTGCGTTGCCGCAATGGCCGCCGCCGATAAAAGCTCGAGTGCAAAGTCACGAGACGACACGCCGTCGAGAGAATTTGCGCATGGGCGATCGAAACCAAGAGATTTAGCGGTGGCGTTACGGTCGATCGGAAACGGCGTGCCTGCCAGCGCCGCGGAGCCAAGCGGGCTTTCGTTCATACGCTTTCGCGCATCAGCGAAACGGCCTGCATCGCGCGAAAACATCTCTACATAAGCAAGCAGATGGTGGCCAAAGGTTACCGGCTGCGCCGTCTGCAAATGAGTAAAGCCCGGCATGATGGCGTCTGAATTTGTCAGCGCTGATTGCGCGAGGGCCGCCATGAGCAATTTGATTGCATCCTCAGCCTCGTCGCATGCACGCCGGCACCAGAGGCGGAAATCGGTTGCGACTTGATCGTTGCGTGAACGCGCTGTATGCAGCCGTCCGGCCGGATCGCCGATGATGGTTTTGAGCCGGGCTTCGATATTCATGTGAATGTCTTCGAGGGCCTTGGAAAACTCAAATGTCCCGGATTCGATTTCGCTTGCGATCTGATCAAGGCCGTCAAGAATGGCTGTGGCATCAGCGCGGGAAATGACGCCAGTTTCAGCCAGCATCGCGGCATGGGCCTTCGATCCGGCGATGTCTTCGCGCCAAAGACGCTTGTCGATATCGATAGAGGCGTTGATTGCCTCCATGATTTCCGCCGGGCCTTGCGAAAATCTGCCGCCCCACATTTGGTTTTCAGAACGTTCGGTCTTATCTGTCATGAACTTGGCAATTCTGTAGGATTTAATGTCGCTGCAATTTCTCAAACAATCGCGCTTCTGGCTGCTCCTTTGGGGCTGCGCGGGCGTAGCGTTCCTCCTCTACGCCATCATCAGCGCCAGCGTAAGCCCAAAGGACGATGAACCCGTCTCTGCCTTAAACCATGATCAGTCCTTGCTGACTGGCGAAATGGCCGATTTTGCTTATGCATTTCCGCCCCGCGGCGCGCCATCCATCGCATTCTTGCATGAGGGTGAGCAGGTGACGCTGGACGATTTTCGCGGCAAGGCGGTGCTGGTCAATTTCTGGGCGACATGGTGCGCTCCTTGTTTGAAGGAGTTGCCTTCACTGGATGTGCTTGAACGCAATCTTGGTGGGCGAAAATTTGCAGTTGTCGCTATTGCTGCTGATCCGCGCGGGCCGGAAGTCGCAAGGCAGTTTCTGGATCGCCTCAATATTGAGCATTTAAAGCTCTATGCCGACCCGGATTTGCGATTCGCCTTTGCAATCGGCGGCGCTGACATTTTGCCGGTGTCGATCCTGTATGACGCAAAAGGGCAGGAAATTGGCCGTTTGGTCGGAGAGGCTGATTGGACAGCCCCGGAATCGCGTCGTCTGATCGAATCTGCTTTGCCATAGGGCCGCGTTTGGCTAGGCGCGCTGACTCAATCCCGATATACCCCTACCCATCATTCTTATGCGGGGGCCGTTCAGTGCGGACGGATCGCAATCAATCTGTCCAGGGAGCTGATTTTATGAAATTTTCCAATGTGTTACTGACGGGCGTCGCCGCGTTGGCGCTTGTATCTTGCGGAAAAAAAGAAAACTCGGCGGATGCGCCCAGATCGGAAAGCAGCCAGCTTGCCGCAAAAGCAGATGGAGGCTCGCCGCTGGACGCCAAATTCTCGCTAAAGGACGGCGAGCCGGTTGAGATTGACGCGCTTTTCGCGTTGATGCCGGAGGGCGAGCGGCCAAGCTATGAGTCAGCCAAATTTGATGAAAAGCTCGGCGCCACGGTCGTCCAGAATCTCAGATTTGCCGATGCTGATGATGGTGAGGCGGTGATTGTCTCGCGCGCTGAGTTTTATGGCGTTGACATGGATGCGATTGAAAGGGTGCGCGGTGCGCAGAAAGCGGGTTCTGACGCGCCATTTGAGACAATCTTTCAGAAGGTTCGTTTCCTTAATATCGCGTCTGAAGGTCACAATGATGGCGACGAAGAAACCAAGCTGATCGTCGCTGGCGTGGAATTCGACAAGCTCGACATACGCCAAGGCGGCGTCGAAGGCGACGGAGTCGGTGCGGAAGGCGCACGCTTTTTTAATGCAGTCAACCTGGCGGGCCTTTATTTCAAAGGGCTGAAAGTTGAAGCCCATTCACCGAATGCGCCTTCAGTATCGATGGACGCCCCCGATTTACGATTTGTCGGATTGGGTGGCGGAAAGCTTGGCGCGATCATAGCTAAAGATTTTGGTTACAGCGTCATGCACAGCCCTGAATCGCTGGCTGCTTTGCGTGAATCTATGGGGCCGCAGGGTGCGGTGTTCATCACCGGACCGCTGGCAGGCTTCATCGCGCCGGAAAGTCAGCGCGTGAATGTAGAGGCGCTGGAATGGCGCGGGATTGATCTTTCCGGCTTGTTGGCGTGGGGCATCAAAGGTGAAAAGCCGCCGGCCACCGAGCGAGACTTGATTGATCTCGGGACGATGAAGGCCTCCAATATGAGCTCGATTGTGAACGGAAAACCCGCCGCGAGCGTGGCTGAAGCGACCATTAGTGCTGCGGATTTCACCTGGATGATCCCGTCGAACTTCCGCGCGGATTCAAAAGGCGCGGTCTATAACTTTACCGCCTATGTTCCAGAGTCAGAAGCCGATGCGTTGAAAATCCTGAAAGATCACGGCCTCGACAAGGTCAAAGGCGACGGCAGCGTTAGCTGGATCTGGAACGACAAAAGCGGCGCCGCTGACTTTAGTTACGCAGCTGATATGGAAAGCGTCGCCAATCTCAGCGCAACGCTCGGTTTCAGCAATCTGAAACTTGATGAGATTGCCGCAGCGATGGAAGACGGAGAGACCAACGCTTTTGCTTCGAAAGGCGCCTTCAAGAACTTGTCTGTGAAAATCAAGGATGAGAAAGCGCTTGATGCGATCTTCTCGCTCGCCGCCTTGCAAATGGGCGGTACGGGAGAAGATTTACGCATGTCGGTCCCCGCTATGATTCGCTTGTCAGGGGCGCAAGCTGCACAAATGAATCCCCGCATTTCTGGATATGTCGATGCGCTTGCGGAGTTCGTTTCCAAGGGCGGAACGCTGGAGATTGCGGCGGCGCCCGCAGAGCCAGTCGCGTTCACGGCGTTGCAGGCGACAAGCATGACCGCGCCACAGACGGTTCCAGACGTGCTGGATCTGAATGTAACGCATAAACCTTAGTCGCATTATTTAGGATAGCAGCTCTCGCGAAAGAGAAAAACGGCGCTCCATGGAGCGCCGTTTTTTGTCGCGGATCCTTTAAAAGATCGACTGTGGAGCTTAATCATCCAGGATGAACGTCACTTTCATCACAACGCGATATTCTTTGATTTTTCCTTTGTCGAGGATGATTGATTGGTCTTTCACCCACGCGCCCTCGACATTTTTCAAGGTCTTGTTCGCGCGTTCGATTCCTTGCTCAATCGCGTCTTTGAATCCCTTGGGCGATCCGCAGATGATTTCGGTAACGCGTGCGACAGCCATAAATTTGTCCTCCATTTGGTTTTCCTTCGCAGTACGCGGATGCGCGCGCCTGTCTCAAATAGTAGAGCGTTTTTTCAGACACACTGCAAACGACGCCAACCAACATGACGTTTCGTTAAACTATGATGTTGTTAGCGTGTCGGAACAGGGGCTTCGCCTGAATAGTCGTAAAAACCGCGTCCGGTTTTGCGGCCTAGCCAGCCTGCTTCCACATACTTAACCAGCAGCGGGCAAGGGCGGTATTTGGAATCTGCAAGTCCTTCATAGAGCACCTGCATGATTGCCAGGCAAATATCGAGACCGATGAAATCGGCAAGCTCGAGCGGGCCCATCGGGTGATTGGCGCCGAGTTTCAAGCCTGTGTCAATCGCTTCAACCGAACCGACGCCTTCATAAAGCGTGTAGATTGCTTCATTGATCATCGGCATCAAAACCCGATTGACGATGAACGCCGGAAAGTCCTCTGACACTGTCATGGTCTTGCCAAGGCTGGCGATCACATCCTTGGTCGTTTCAAATGTTTCTTTCGCTGTCGCGATGCCGCGAATGACTTCGACAAGCTTCATCAACGGCGCCGGATTCATAAAATGAATGCCGATAAAACGCTCCGGATGATCGGTGCCGGCGGCGAGCGCTGTGATGGAAAGAGAAGACGTGTTCGACGCAAGGATAGCGCTTGGCTTCAGCACGCCTTTCAGGTCGGCAAAAATTTCCTTCTTGACTGCTTGGACTTCACTTGCGGCTTCAACAACAAGATCGCAATCATGCAGCGCACCGATGTCGTTCGCGGTTTTGATCCGTCCGAGCGCGGCGGATTCTGTCGCCGCGTCAATCACGCCTTTTGCCGCCTGTCGCGCAACATTTCCAGCGATTGTCGAAAGCGCGGCTGCAAGTTGATCGGCGCTGATGTCGTTCAAAACAACATCATATCCCGCAACCGCAAATACATGTGCAATGCCCCGACCCATCTGGCCTGCGCCGACAACGCCGACGGTCTTGATGCTGGTCATATCGCGCTCCACTTGCTCAGGGTGGGCGATACTGCACTGCAACATTAGCAAGAGCAAGTCCCGAATCCGGGCGCTCTTCCAACTAACCCGCCCGGCGGATTTCTGCAGCAAAGCAGCCATGCGCCGCGTTGTGGGCGTGGAGATAGGCGGCGGCTGGGTTCTTAAAGGCATGATTGATTTTCGCTTCAGCGTCGTTGGCTAACGCCAGATCTGCGCCAATCAGAAGGCCGTTAGCGTCGAAGATCCGCAGCGCTATCGGCCGCCCAAGAAAAACCGGGGGTAGTTCGTCGGTATAGCTTGCGGTGTTGTTCGCGCCTTCGCGAACATAAATTGCGTAGGAAGAACGGTAAGGCGTTGCAACTTTATGGCTCTCGTAATTCAATAAAAGAACAGTTTCGCCAGGTTCCGCGTCCTCTAGTGTTACGCGGCAGGGATAGCCTGGTTTTGACACTGCTGTTTTGCGAATGACGCCTCGCTGCTCGAGCTCCGCATCGGAGAGTGCGAATAATGAGGTGAATTCTTCCGCAGGCAGGCCTGTGATCATGAACGACATGAGTTTGCTCCATCTGATTGCGAAGCGCTTTTGCGGCGTTTGTGAGTTTCGAACCACCCGGTTCTTGCTCATACAATGCAAAAAGCCCCGCCGGAGCGGGGCTTTACAATAAATGAACGGTTTGAGCTTAAAGCGCGGCTTCAAGTTCCGGCAGGGCTTTGAATAAATCCGCCACGAGGCCGTAATCGGCGATCTGGAAGATTGGCGCCTCTTCGTCTTTGTTGATAGCGACGATGACTTTGGAGTCTTTCATCCCGGCGAGGTGCTGGATGGCGCCGGAAATACCAACCGCAATGTACAGCTCCGGCGCTACGACCTTGCCGGTTTGTCCCACCTGATAATCGTTCGGCACATAGCCCGCATCGACGGCGGCGCGAGAGGCGCCAACGGCGGCGCCCAGCTTGTCAGCGACAGGGAAAATGTATTTTTCAAAATTCTCATAGGAAGCGAGCGCCCGTCCGCCGGAGATGACGATCTTGGCGCCGGTCAATTCCGGGCGTTCCGATTTCGTCAGCTCTTCGCTGACAAAAGAAGAGAGGCCCGGATCGGCAGGCGCGTTGACGCTGACAATTTCGGCCGAGCCGCCATCGCCAGCCGCCGCAAACGATGTTGCGCGGACGGTGATGACTTTTTTCGCATCGTTCGACTTTACCGTCAGCATGGCGTTGCCTGCGTAGATCGGGCGAACGAACGTGTCAGGCGCTTCTACGGCGACAATCTCTGAAATCTGCATAACGTCGAGCAGTGCGGCGACGCGCGGCATCACATTTTTTCCTGTGGTGGCCGCAGATTTTAAAATGGCGTTGTAATCGCCGGCAAGCGATACAATAAGGTCCGCAAACGGTTCTGCGAGCCGGTGCGCATAATGCTCAGCGTCGGCGTGCAATACTTTGCGCACGCCTGCGATTTTCGCCGCTTGCGCAGCGGCGTCGCCGGCTTCGGCGCCCGCGACCAGAATATCAACGTCGCTATTAATTGCCTTAGCTGCGGTGACAACTTTCAAGGTAGAATCGTCAATGGCGCCGCCATGGACGTCTGCGACTACTAAGACAGCCATTAGAGCACTCCCGCTTCGTTTTTCAGTTTGGAAACAAGTTCAGCAACGTCGGCGACTTTGACGCCAGCCTCACGCTTGGGCGGTTCGCTGACTTTGACGGTCTGAAGACGCGGCGCGATATCGACGCCGTAATCACCCACCTCTTTCACATCGAGAGGTTTCTTCTTCGCCTTCATGATGTTTGGAAGGGATGCGTAGCGCGGCTCATTCAGGCGAAGGTCGGTGGTGACGATGGCCGGCAAGTTCAGTGAAATCGTTTGGAGGCCGCCGTCAATTTCGCGTGTCACGGCAAGTTTGCCGCCATCAATCTTCACTTCCGAGGCAAAGGTGCCTTGCGCCCAGCCTAGCAATGCAGCGAGCATTTGTCCGGTCTGGTTGCTATCGTCATCGATCGCTTGTTTGCCGAGTACGATGAGTTCCGGCTTTTCTTCCTCAGCAACCGCTTTCAAGAGCTTCGCGACGGCAAGCGGCTCGACGGTTTCATCCGTCTTGATCAGGATGGCCCGGTCGGCGCCCATGGCCAGCGCCTGACGGAGCTGGTCCTGCGCTTTTTCAGGCCCAATGGAAATCGCGACGATCTCGCTCGCGGTTCCAGCCTCTTTCAAACGCACGGCTTCTTCGACTGCGATTTCGTCGAACGGGTTCATGGACATTTTGACATTGGCGAGATCAACGCCTGACTGATCAGATTTGACGCGGACTTTGACGTTATAGTCGATCACGCGTTTGACGGGCACGAGGACTTTCATCTCGGGGGCTCCTAGCGAGTGTGGGAACAGGGCCGTCAGCGCGACCCCGTTGCAATTCGAGCCGGACCATAGTCTCGCAGTTCCTAGGTTTCAACGCCGGACGGCGCCTAACTACACACAGTGTCGCTATTGGTTTTGCGAGGACTGCTTGCGGTCCTGTGGCCAATAGTCCGGTAGGCGGAGGCGCCTGCGAGGCGGGCTAGAAAATCAAGAGCCGCCTTTGCCAACCAGAAACAGAAACAACATCATGAGCGCGATTGTCACCGCCTGTGCCATCACACGCATGCGCATGAGCTTGTTGGAGTTCTCTTTAGCGAAGGCGCCGCCCTTGGCGAGCGAATAAAGGCCGACGCCGAGAATGAGGGCGGTGGCCAATAATCCGATTGGAATCAAGAAATATACGAATGCGTCCATGGCGGCGCTCCCGATACAGCATCAAGCCGGAATGGGCTTGGGCTTTATATACGAGCGGCGTCGGTCAAATACTAGCGTTCAGGCTGGCTTTGGCGCTGTTGCAGGCGTTGGTGCCAGCGCGGAAATGCTACGGCTGGATCGTCTGCGACAAAATTGACCGGCACGACGGAGCCCTCGCCCTCATAATTCGCGGCCAGCGGCGCGCCGAGGCCATAGAGATAGTTGCGAATATCTGCGTCTGCTGGCGCTTCAACACCAAGCCCGCCTTCGGTAGGTGCGGCCAGCATGGGCGGTTTCAATTCATTGAGAGCAAAGTCCATGCGGACGTCATAGGTGCGCTCGGCTTGAAATCTCAAAAACCGCTGGGCGTTGTACCATTGTGATTTTACGTCGTCATCGGTGCAGGTTTCGAGCTCGGCGCCAGTCGCGCCCCAGCGGCGCTCTGGACAGTGATATGGATCAAAGGAAAGATCCCAGAGGCGCTCCATAGCGTGGGCGAGATTAAGCCGAACCCGTGTTGAATCGGACCGCCAATAGGTGAAGGTGCAGGCGTCCTTTTCTTCTTCAAAAGCGGCGACAAGGTCGGCCGCCAGATCGTCACCGTGATAGGCGACCCCGGCATCGCCGTTGCGCACGCCTTCAACCAAGTGTTGCATGTCACGGCGCAATTCGATGAAACTGACCTTCAAGCGCGCATCGCGTGAGGGTGTGGAATATTCCTCCCAGTCGCCAAAGGTGCCGAAAATATTCTGCGGAAGTTTTTCGGGATGCGGACGCAGATGGATGCGAGATGCATAGGCTGCGTCGACCGCAACTTTGCGCGCTTTCAGTGATCCGCAGATTGTCTCCAGGCCGAAGCGCAACTCTTCGACGGGATCGTATGCGAAGCCAGGCATCGCCAGCTTGCGGCGTACGTAATCGTAATATTTTAGCGTTCGGTCCTGATAGCGAAATTCGCCATAATGCCAAACACCGGAGGGGTGGGGCGTATTGCCAAAATACTGCTCCATCGAGAAATCGGTGATTGCGTTGTTTTCCGCAGCGCGCAGCGCGCCACCGTGCAGGGAGCCATCGGATTCGATTTTTGCGCCGTCTACAAAAATCGGTCGCCACCCCTTTAAACCCGCGCCGAGTTCTGGCTTGGACCGCATGAAATTTGGACCGTACGCCGTGCGCGTCACCGAATTGTCCGGGTGCGAAGCAACGACCAAAATGCGGCCATCGTCGAGAATGTCGTAGACGATGCCGACATGCCCGTAGATATCATAAGCGAGGATGCCTGGACGCACGGCGCCGCGTTCTATTTTCACCGGATAGAAGTCGTCGTGGTTTTTCCCGTGACCCGATTCCGGATTGGTGCGGAACATGGCGGTGGAGACTTCACCGCCAATACGCGCAATGAAAGCGGGGGCATTTGAAACCGAGTTCAAAATCTGCCGCCGGCCGGCAACCACATTGCCTTCCGTTGAATAGCGCAAATCCTGACGCGACCGGTCAGCCGTGCGCATGGCGTTTTGATAGGAGAAAGGCAGCCCGTTCTTCCATGCGTAATAGGCGCGCAGCACGTAGGCCATATCCGCGCAATCACCCACAAGATCAGGATCGACTGGCGAACGATATGGATTGGCGCTGTCCTTGAGGCAGGAGTCGATAGAGGAGCAATTGGAACGTCCGAGAGCTTGCACAAATGCTGAATATCCCGCTTCGTCGGATGCGTCCCAAGCGGATTTATAAACTTCCCAGGCGCGACCCGTATTGACGGCTTCTGGAATTTCAGATGCTGCGGCGTAGGCGTGCGGCGCCAGGGCCGCCAAGCTGGCGCTCCCCATGATTCCAATCCAGCGGACGCAATCCCACGATACTCCCATAGAAATCCTTTTAACCCGGGGTTAACCGACTCGGTAGGGGGCTGTCGTCTTGAGTTTGCTGGATTTCCAAGGGCGTTGCTGATCCGGCGCAATGGCTTTTTATGCGTCGGGCCAGAAAAAGTAATGCAATAACAATGGCGTAGTGAGAAAAAACGGAATTTCAAGTCTGGCGCTGCGCCGATAACGTCACGATTTAAATGATACCGGGAGAAATCCCTGGACTGAAAAGGGAGGCGATAATGGGTTTTGAGCTATTTGTGGCGCTGCTGGTGGTGCTCGCCGTTGTGCTGATGTTCAACATGATGAAAATCGTGCCGCAAGGGTACGAATTCACTGTGGAACGGTTCGGACGATACACCAAGACGATCAAGCCTGGACTGCATTTCCTAATTCCATTTTTTGACCGGGTTGGCCGGCGCATGAATATGATGGAACAGGTGCTAGATATTCCGGCGCAGGAGGTGATTACCCGCGATAACGCGCAAGTCTCGACCGATGCGGTGGCGTTTATTCAGGTCATGGATGCGGCGGCGGCGGCCTATGAGGTGCACAATCTCACGCGCGCAATTTCCAATCTGTCGATGACCAATATCCGTACGGTGATCGGCTCGCTCGATCTGGATGAGGTGTTGTCCAACCGCGATGACATCAATGTGCGCTTGCTGCGCGTTATTGATGCAGCGACCCAGCCCTGGGGCATCAAGGTGACGCGCGTCGAGATCAAGGATCTTGAGCCGCCCGCAGACATTACCGAGGCTATGGCGCGACAGATGAAAGCTGAACGCTTAAAGCGTGCGGAGATTCTGACGGCGGAGGGCGAAAAGCAATCCGCTGTGTTGCGCGCTGAAGGCGAAAAACAATCGGCAATCCTTGAAGCGGAAGGCCGCAAGGAAGCTGCGTATCGCGACGCTGAGGCCCGCGAACGCGCCGCAGAGGCGGAAGCTAAAGCAACGCAAATGGTGTCTGACGCCATCGCCAAGGGCGACGTGCAAGCGATCAATTATTTCGTTGCGCAGAATTATGTGAAGGCATTCGAAAAGCTCGCCATCTCGCCACAACAGAAAACGGTTATCATTCCTGCAGATATGAGCGCGCTGGTTGGTTCGATCGCCGGTGTCGGCGCGCTTGCTAAGGAAGCATTCGACAACAGTGCGGCCCGCCGCCCGACCGGATCAGTGCCGAATGCGTAATCGACGTCGTGACCGGCGCCGTCGCGCAGATCGTGTTTCGATGCAGTTTGTTGAAAAGGGAAATCCCATGGAAGGCTTTGTTACATTCCTTGCTGAGATGCCATTCTGGTATTGGTGGGTGTTCGCGATTGCTCTGCTTACCGTCGAACTTCTGACCGGCTCGACTTATTTTTTCTGGCCGGCGATTGCAGCGCTGGTTGCGGGTCTGCTCGACCTGTGGCCGCTCGACGGCGCATGGCAAATCCAGCTGATTGTCTTCTCGGCGGTAACCATCGTGTTGGCGATTTTTGCACCGCCCTATGTGAAGCCGTGGCTGCACAAAACCCAAACCGATCACATGACTTTGAACGAACGCGGTGCGCAAAAAATTGGCCGCAAAGTTAAAGTTGAAACGGCGTTTGAAAATGGGGCCGGCAAAGTCCGCATCGGCGATACGCTCTGGCTTGCGGAAAGCGAGCAGGGAGACAATTTCGCTGCGGGCGCTATGGTTGAAATTACCCGCGCCGAAGGAACGAAGCTTTATGTGAAGGGTGCCTGATAGCACTTGCCTGAGCCTGCTTACTGCGCAATTCTTGCGACTAAAAGATAGGGGACTTTTTGTTTCAGGGAATAAAAAACGCCGGGAATTTATTCCAGGGCTCTATAAAAGCCGTTGTGATGCACCCCGCATTAATGGCGCCATTGCTATTTGTTTGGATCATTTATGCACCCGCAATTATGTACATACAGTATTTCTTTCCTTGGAAGGTGCTTAACGACTTTCAGATAGTTGCTTCTGTTTTCGGTTTTATTCTGTTCTTCTCCCTTTCTTTATCTCTCTCGTGTTTTTGGCTCCTCGAACTTGTTCGACGAGTTGAATCTGGAGAACCGAGAAACATTTTTGCCGCATTTCCGACGGCAGTCAGGAATGTTGTTCGTGGATTGCATGTAACATTACTATGGGCGCTGATCTGGCTCGTACTTAGCTTGCTTGCTGCGCTATTTAGCCGAAAGAACGTAGCTGACGATCAGTCTTTTTCGGCGGAAAATGCCGCAAGAACTTTGAGCGGCGCCGGAACTTTTTCCCTATCGGGTGCTTTTTTTGACGCTTTGAAAAAGGGCGTGCGGATGATTGCTTTTCTCATTTTTCCTGCTGTAGCGTGGGAACAGTCATCGAAACCAATAAAACGCGGCCTTCAAGTCGCCAGAACACATTCAACAGAATTCGCAAGCGGCATTCTGTTGACGGAAATCGCATCTGCAGTGGTTTTTTTACCTCCTGCGCTGCTGTTTTATGTTGTTGATGAAGCTGAGATCACTGTCAGCGACGGCGTCTGGTATTGGGTTATCGTTTATTGTGCTTTTGCGTGGAGCATAAGCATCATGTTAGAGCAGCTTTTTACGGCCGAACTCTATTTATGGGATATGAAGTGGCGAAAAGCTTGTGATACAGCCATGCTAGCTGGTGATCCTGCCCCTGTGCTGAAAGATGTCCCTCGCCCATCAATCCTAGATGATATCAAAGAGTTTGAGGGCTTGGTTGCATGACCACGAAAATCGTTAGAATCGAACCTTAATACGCCCGTCTGCGGAATTCCGAATGTGCAAGCGTCCGTCCAATTGGCCAGAGCGCAAAGCCCGCAAGCTTCAAATGCGCCCAGGCGAAGGGCAGGCCGATAATGGTGATGCCTAAAAAGAACGCAGCGATCACATGACCGAGCGCCAGCCACCAGCCGGCCAGCACAAACCAAATAATGTTGCCGAGAAAGCCGAGCGGTCCAGTGCCGATTTCATTCCCATAAAGAATTTCGCGATTGATTGGCTTCGCGCCAAACGGCCACAGCGTATAAACGCCATTGTCAAAGGCGGCGCGCGCCCAGGGCAGACCAATGATCGTGATCATCAGCACAAACGCCGCCATAAACCAGCCAAGGGCGGCGATGGCGCCGCCAAGCGCCAGCCACAATATATTGAGGATCAACGCAGTGACGGAAATCGAATCCTCGTCGCGCAGCGGATGTTCAGAATACATATGACGCCTCCATCTTCATGCAGGATATAGGCGTTAATCGGCCCGGCGCTACGCATTTCGTCGCGCAAAGGGCGCGCTTTGGCGAGCAATCACCCTTTGGAAAATAGCCGGTCCAAGGCGATCCGGTCATCTTCCTTGAAAAATATGATGATGAGCGAGGCGATGGCGACGGTGGTGGACGGGAAAAACAGGATATTGCGTGTTTCCTCAGTCATCAGATAGAGCCCGAGCGGATCGGCGAGATATTTCCAGATCGCCGCAGCGCCGCCCACAAGAACAATCGCCTGAACGGGGTAGATAATCGCGCGAAAGAGCCCGAAAATCACCAGCGCGCCAAGAGCGATTTGTCCGTAAGCAAGGGGAAGAATAAGGGCGTCGGCGCTGATCGCGCCGTTATAATATTTTTCCGATAGCCGGACCGCCGTGTCGGGCGACATGGCGCGCAGCGTTCCCCAGATCACCAGAAGGGCGCCGGTGGACGCGCGCAAGGCCAGCAACAAAACAGCTTTCATGAGGCGTTCTCTAGTGTTTGATCGTCCGCTTATAGGCATAGGCGCTGCGGGGGGGCACTTCACAATTTCGCGCAAACGCCACATCTCCGCCCAATTTGCACGCTTTGATCGGCCCATGGGGAGACTGCTTTTCATCATTATATCTTTGTGGATGGGGCCCGCGATCGCGCAGCTCGCCTCGCCTGATGGCGATTTCGGCGCGCGGCTTTCCGCCGCCGCCATCGAGCGAACGAACCACAGCATCCGCTATGATTCTTCCTATGTAAAAATGTCTTACCCTATGGGCGACGTCGCTTCGGATCGTGGTGTTTGCGCCGATGTAGTGGTGCGCAGCCTAAGAGCACTCGGCGTCGATTTGCAGCAACTTGTGCATGAAGACATGAAGTCAGCATTCTCCGCCTATCCGCGCCATTGGGGACTTGTGCGTCCCGATACGAATATCGATCATCGTCGCGTGCCAAACCTTGAGACCTTTCTCACCCGAAAAAATGTTCGACTGTTGGCGAGCGATAATCCATCCGATTACACCGCAGGCGATATTGTAGCGTGGAATTTGAGAGGACCCGATGGCTGGCTGCCGCATATTGGTGTCGTGACCACGCAAACGGGACCAACAGGAAGGCCCATGGTGGTTCACAATATTGGCGCAGGTCCAAAGCTTGAAGATGTGTTGTTCGATTGGCCTATCACCGGACATTATCGGGTATCCGCTGCGACATTCGAACAAGATAGATAAGAACGGCGACGGCATGGTTCAAGAATTGATCGCGCCGCTATTTTTACGCTAAAGTCTGCGAGTAATCACCACATTCAGGAGACGCATAATGCGCAAGGTTTCTTTGGGCCGCTCTGGCCTTGAAGCATCGCGGCTGGGTTTTGGCTGCATGGGATTGGCGGAATTTTACGGCGACCCACTATCGAATAAGGCGGCTGAAGAGCTGCTTGAGGGCGTATTGGCGCGCGGAGTAAATTTTTTGGATACGGCGGATATGTATGGATCCGGCCGCAATGAAGAGCAGTTATCCAGCTTTGTGAAATCACATCGCAACGAAATCGTCTTGGCGACGAAGTTCGCGATGAAGCGCGGGCCTGCGGGCGAATGGCTCGGCATGTCAAATGATCCAAAATACATCAAGGCGGCATGTGACGCTTCGCTCAAACGGTTGGGCGTTGATGTGATTGATCTTTACTACATGCACAGGCGCGACCGCGAGGTTCCCATCGAAGACAGCGTCGGCGCTATGTCCGAGCTGGTGAAGGCGGGCAAAGTGCGGGCGCTGGGCCTGTCCGAAGTCAGTGTGGAGACTTTGAAAAAGGCGAATGAAGTTCATCCGATTGCGGCGCTTCAATCGGAGTATTCCATCGTCACGCGCGAGATGGAGACAAAAATCATTCCTGCATGCCGTGAGCTAGGAGTCGCCTTTGTCGCCTACTCGCCGCTCGGGCGGGGGTTGCTTACGGGCGCCTATCGAAGTGAAAAAGATTTCGACAAGAGCGATTATCGCATGGCTGGCAATCCGCGTTTTGCCGATGGCGCGCTGGCGAAGAATCTAACGCTTGTTGATCAGATCGCAAAGATTGCAAAAGCCAATGATGCGACTCCGGCGCAAATTGCGCTAGCCTGGGTGCTGGCGAAGGGCAATGACATGATTCCGATTCCGGGAACAAAAAAGCTCTCTCGGCTTGATGAGAATCTTGGAGCGCTCGATGTTGTCCTTTCCGCTGAGGATATTGAGATGATTGAGAAAGCTGTGCCGCCGGAGGCGGTAGCTGGAGCGCGCTACCCGGAGACTTCTGCGACAACCCTGAACGCCTAGATGCTTTCGAGATTGAGCCGCGCGATCACGTCTTCTGCGGTCGCGCCGCTCTCTCTCAAGGCTCTTAGCGTGACAGACTTGTCGCGTTTTGCGAGACGGGCGCCGCTTTCGTCTGTGAGAAGGCGATGGTGGCGGTAGATTGGCGCCGGCAGATCCAGCAGAGATTGCAGCAAACGGTGCAGATGTGCGGCGTGAAACAAGTCGTCACCGCGAATGACATGTGTGACGCCCTGCAACGCATCGTCATGCACGGACGCTAAATGATAACTGGTGCCGGAGTCTTTTCGCGCAATGACTGGGTTGCCAAAAATATCCGGCGTCGCTTTCACTTGTCTCGGTCCGTTCGGCGTTTCTTCAGTGAAATGTAAATTGTCATAATGCCGGCCGAGACGCTTTCTGGATGCCTCAATTGAGAGCCGCCATGCGTATGGCGCTCCCTCGGACAACAAAGAGCGTTCTTCATAAGAGGCCAGTGGCGCTCCGACATATTGAAGCCCTTCGGGTCCGGCGGGCGATAGATGCGGCGCACGCGCAATTTCATCGATGATTTCTTTACGCGTTTTGAAGCAACGATAGACGACACCTTTTTCGCGCAATGCATTCAGCGCCGCCATGTAGTCTTTGAAATGTTCTGACTGCCTGCGTACTGGTTCCTCCCATTCAAATCCCAGCCAGGCGAGGTCTTCGTAAATAGCGCTCTCAAACTCTTCTTTGCAGCGAGTCTGATCGATGTCCTCGATTCGGAGCACAAAACGCCCGCCAGACTGTTGCGCTGCGCGAAATGCAAGCTGCGCAGAATAAGCGTGGCCAAGATGCAAATATCCGGTTGGCGACGGCGCGAACCTTGTGGTGAAAGAGTTCATTCCAGTGTTGTATAACGGTTGGCTGAAAGCCAAAACAATTTTGGCGGCAGAATGCGAACCGTGTCTGTTGCGTTTGAAGTCGTGCGCTCTTTAAGCTTTACCCGCCAGCGCCGCCGACGGTCATGCGGTCGATCTTGATGGTTGGCTGCCCTACGCCAACCGGCACGCCCTGTCCCGCCTTGCCGCAAACGCCAACGCCTGGATCAAGCGCGAAATCATTGCCGATCATGGAAACTTTCGTGAGCACGCTCGGACCATCGCCAATTAGGGCGGCATTCTTGATCGGGGCGCCAACTTTGCCGTTCTTAACGCGATAGGCTTCGGTGCAATTGAACACGAACTTGCCGGAAGTAATGTCGACTTGCCCGCCTGAGAAGTTTACAGCATATATGCCGTCCTTCACGGTACGGAGGATTTCTTCGGGATTTTTATCGCCATCCAACATGAACGTATTGGTCATGCGCGGCATGGGTTGGTGGGCGAAGCTTTCGCGCCGGCCGTTGCCGGTGGCGGCGACGCTCATCAAGCGCGCATTGAGGCGGTCCTGAAGGTAGCCTTTGAGAATGCCGTCTTCGATTAATACCGTCCGCGAGGTTGGCGTGCCTTCATCATCGACGGTGAGCGACCCGCGACGGCCGGAGATTGTGCCATCGTCGACGACAGTGACGCCTGGCGCTGCGACACGTTCGCCAATGCGTCCTGCGAAGGCAGAAGTGCCTTTGCGATTGAAATCACCTTCGAGACCGTGGCCGACCGCCTCATGCAACAACACGCCAGTCCAGCCCGGGCCGAGCACCACTTCCATTTCGCCTGCCGGCGCCGGTTCCGCTTCCAGATTGACCAAGGCCTGACGCAAGGCCTCGTCGACTTGGCCGCGCCATGCGTCCGGGGCGATGAATTTTGCATAGCCTTCGCGGCCGCCAGCGCCAAAGCTGCCTGATTCTTGCCGGTCACCTTCGCCTGCGGTCACAGAAATATTCAGGCGGACTAGAGGGCGGAAGTCGCGAACAACTTCGCCGCCGGAGCGCATAATTTCCACGGCCTCCCATGATCCGCTAAGGGAGCAGGAAACCTGCCGCACGCGCGCATCCTTTGAGCGGGCGTAATCGTTGATTTCGGCGAGCAATTTCGCTTTTGCCTCGAATGGGAGGTCGCCGAGCGGGTTTTCTTCCGGATAGAGCTTTGTGTTGGTGCGCGCCGGACCGCCAGCCATAGCGCCGCCCCGGCCGGACTTTACCGCCTGAACCGCATCGCCAGCGCGCTTAAGGGCGGCTTCTGAGAGTTCCGAAGCGTGCGCGTAGCCGGTAGATTCGCCGCAAACCGCGCGTAGGCCAAACCCTTGATTGACGTCAAAATTAGCAGTTTTCAGGCGATTATCATCAAATACAAACGCTTCTGACTGGCCGTATTCAAGATAAAGTTCGCCATCGTCAGCGCCTTTCAGGGCGTTATCGAGGATTGACTGGGTGCGATTGCGATCGAGGTCGGTTCGGGAAAAGAAATAAGATTCGCTCATGAGAATGATCTAGTGCGGCAAGCCGCGCCTAGCAATGCGCCGGTCTTGGGTAATGCCAGCCCGATGGCCCTAAATGCCGACTGCAGGGCCGATAGCGTCACCAGCATTGATCCGAGAGGGTGTGCGGGAGCGCTCATATATTGGCTTTTGCAATTCCTCCAGGCGCCGTTTGGCGGTGATGTTGTCCGGATTGAAGGCCAATGCGGCTTCATAGTCGCGGGCGGCCTGCGGGTCATCTTTGAGCGCTTCAAACGATAGCCCTCGATTGACTAGGACTTTGGCTCTGACATGAATGCCAAGGTCTAGGGCCGCCGAGAAATCCTCAATCGCGGGCACATACTCGCCTAAATTATAGCGTATCACGCCACGATTGACGTGAATGATGGCCGTTTTTCGCCGCGTCAGCTTCTCCTGTGACAAAGCGAGGTCGCAAGGTTTTAGCAAGTCATACGTCGACCCGCCGTCGCGCGCATTTTGATAACACTCCTGGAATTGAGGGTTTCCATTTTCAATGACGGTCCTGACGACAGACTCGTCGCGCTGTCCAGCCGTGGCGGCTGCAATGAACAATATCGCCGTCCCAAGCCATTCTGCGCCCATGCCTTTTCCTCTTACAGCATTTTCCACAGCCTATCAGGCTGGAGCCGTCTGCGCCACATTGCCGCTAATTTTGCTGCGACCATTTTTCCTTCGCAATCGCGATGACGGCCTGCCTGTCAGAGGCCTATAAGCCAAGCTGAAAAGTTTGACCTTGGCGCCAGAGCAGGCGTATCGAAGCGCCAAGGATTGAGGGAAAGCAGGCGCGCGTGAAGCGGGCTGGCGATATGGCGCGGGATGCGAGAATGAAAAGATTTTTATCAGTGTTGGCGGGTTTAGGCGTTTTTGCGGCCTCAGCCGCGCTCGCAACGCCGGAAAGCGGCGCCATCGCGATGTTGCCGGCTGAATCTGCACTGGCGGAAGAGGTGCACTTTTTCCACAACTGGATTTTGCTGCCAATCATTACGGTGATCAGCGTCTTCGTACTGGCGCTGCTCTTATGGGTGATTTTTCGCTACAATTCCAAGGCTAATCCGGTTGCAAGTAAAAATAGCCACAACACTTTGCTTGAAGTGGTGTGGACCGGTGTTCCAATCATCATCCTTCTGCTGATCGCGCTTCCGTCTTTCGAGCTCTTGTTCAAGGAAGAGGTTACGCCAGACGGCAAACAGGTTGTTGCGCGCGGCGATGGCCAGACGGTGGATTTCGTTTTTGCCAACGATTTTCCG
Source organism: Hyphococcus sp. (assembly GCA_021604585.1). GTDB lineage: Bacteria > Pseudomonadota > Alphaproteobacteria > Caulobacterales > Parvularculaceae > Hyphococcus. Next base: position 55,333 of record BQJG01000001.1, on the reverse strand, counting down.
GCAAGCCGAATGGTTTCGCGCGCCAGCCAACTTGACGTGCTGATCGACACGGGTGCGGACCGCCGCATTCTCAAAAACAGAAAAGACTTCACAGTTGACGGTTGGGGCGAGCGTGATCTGGTGGTCTCTTTGAACCAGCCTGCGCCGGCTGGCTCAAGCGTGATTTTACGCGGCGGCCGCTCCACGCAAAATGTTGCGGGCTGCCCAATATCGAAACGATATTTTGATGGCTGCGAAAAAGAAGTCGTTCTGGCGCCAACAATGACTTTGAAAGTTACAGGCTATCAGTGGGGCTGGACCTATTCCTATCCGGACTTTGGCTCTCGAACAGATCCGGAGGATCCGAGCTCGTTTGTAGAACCTGAGTTTAACGCGAATATGCTGCCGGAAGATCAGACCACGCCGGAGCTTTATCGCTTCGAAGTCGACAACCGCGTTGTTGTTCCAGTCGGCGAGACTATTCGCGTAACGACAACGGCGCGCGACGTGATCCACTCCTGGGCGCTGCCATCCTTTGCTATCAAGGTTGACGCTGTGCCGGGCCGGTTTAACGAAACATGGTTCCGGGCAGAACGCGAAGGCGTCTATTATGGCCAGTGTTCTGAAATTTGCGGTGTCAGGCATTCATACATGCCAATCGCGGTTGAAGTGGTTTCCCGTCCGGAATTCGAGGCGTGGATAGACACCCAGAGAGCAGACGTCGGGCTTACTGCTATGTTTGAAACTGACGCCGTCAACTACGCGAGCGCCGACGCCGCCGCAGCTGAATAAAAGAAGGACGACAAGACCATGGCTGACGCACACGCAGCACACGACTCGCACGATGCTCACGACCACAAGCCGTCCTTTTTTGTTCGTTGGTTTTTCTCCACGAACCACAAGGACATTGGCACGCTGTATTTGATTTTCGCCATTATCGCCGGCATTGTCGGCGGCGCGATGTCCGGTCTTATCCGTCAGGAGCTTGCCGATCCTGGCGTGACGTTCCTCACACACTTCACCGGCGGCGACGTCGATCAGGCGCTGAATTTCTATAACGTGCTGATCACCTATCACGGGTTGATGATGATCTTCTTCATGGTCATGCCCGCGCTAATCGGCGGCTTCGGCAACTGGTTTGTGCCAATTATGATTGGCGCGCCGGACATGGCGTTTCCGCGCATGAACAACATCTCATTCTGGCTGTATGGCGCTTCGGGCATCTTGATCACCGCGTCACTGTTTGCGCCGGGCTATGGTTCTGGCCTAGGCTTTGGCGGAGGATGGGTGCTTTATCCGCCGCTTTCGACAAATACCGGGAGCCCCGGACCGGCAATGGATCTGTTGATCCTATCGCTTCACCTTGCGGGCGCCTCATCCATTCTTGGCGCCATCAACTTCATCACGACGATCTTTAACATGCGCGCGCCGGGCATGACGTTGCACAAAATGCCGCTGTTCGCCTGGTCCGTGCTTGTGACGGCGTTTTTGCTCGTACTGTCACTGCCGGTGCTCGCCGGCGCCATCACTATGCTGCTTGCCGATCGCAATTTTGGCACGTCGTTCTTTGACGCAGCCGGCGGCGGTGACCCAATTCTTTACCAGCATCTGTTCTGGTTCTTCGGTCACCCTGAGGTCTACATTCTTATCCTTCCAGGCTTTGGCATCATTTCGCACATCGTATCGACCTTTTCCAAGAAACCGATTTTCGGTTACCTCGGCATGGCCTATGCGATGGTGGCGATTGGTTTTGTCGGCTTCATTGTATGGGCGCACCATATGTATACCGTCGGTCTTTCGGTAAACATGAAGGCCTATTTCGTTGCGGCGACCATGGTCATTGCGGTGCCGACCGGCATCAAAATCTTCTCATGGATCGCAACCATGTGGGGCGGCTCGATCGATTTCAAAACGCCGATGGTCTGGGCGATAGGGTTTATCTTTCTGTTTACGGTGGGCGGCGTTACGGGCGTGGTTCTCGCCAATGCTGGCGTCGATCACTATATGCACGATACTTATTACGTGGTTGCTCACTTCCACTATGTCTTGTCGCTCGGCGCTGTCTTCGCGATTTTTGCGGGCTGGTATTACTGGTTCCCGAAAATGACTGGCAAAATGTATCGCGAATGGCTGGGACAAGCGCATTTCTGGATCATGTTCATCGGCGTGAACATGATCTTCTTCCCGCAACATTTCCTCGGTCTGCAAGGCATGCCGCGCCGTTATGCGGATCCTGCCTTGGCGTTCGACTATTGGAACTCCTTCTCGACCTATGGCTACTATGTCACCATCGCAGGAATGGCCGTGTTCCTCGTCGCCATGATCGACGCTTTCTTCATTTACGGCAAAAAAGCCCCAGCGAACCCTTGGGGCGTCGGCGCCACGACGCTGGAATGGACCTTGCCGTCGCCGCCGCCGTTCCACCAGTTCAATGAATTGCCGCGTTTTGATAAAGGCGATGCAAAAGCCTTTTAGCGGTTCGGCCGATCGGACTAGATTCTTTCAGCCCCGCCAGAGCCTTATGGTTCGTGGCGGGGTTTTTCGTGGTTGGCGGCAGGCTGGAGGAGCTGGAAGGAACGTCAATTCGCCGCGCCCTGCGGCTGGCCCCGAGCCAACAAACCCGTTAATAATGGTTAATGGCGGGCCGATCTTGAGGCGCGCGAACAGGGTGAAACGTCAGCAAAATTCGCGGAGGGGCAATGTTGGAATCAGTCATCAACGATGTGACGGGGATATTTCGGGGAACTTTCTTAAACGGCGATATTCTCGCGCTGGTGATCGCATTCGGCTCCGTGCTGGTTGCGTCGCTGGTGATGCGCCGAGGCACGCAAATTGGCTCTATGACGCTGCTTGCGCTGATACTGTTTGCGCTGGGCGGTTTCCTGCGGGGCTATTTTCGCGGGACGCCGAGCGCCGAGGCGACCTATGGCGACCGCGCTGTTTGGCAGATGCAGGCCATGTGGGATCATTTTATGAATCTTCAGGCTGGTACGCTTTTGGCTTATTTTATAGCGTTTATGTTCTTGATCCTGGTTCTGTATGGTGTGCGGACGGTGTTTGGGCGTTCATAAAGTAAGCGCCAGAAACGGCTGGGAGTTGTGATCGGCTGCGGCGTTACAGAACACCGCAGCCACCTTGTTTTTGTTCCCAAGTCAGCCTGTTTGCGGCATAAGCCGCAATATGAGCGATACTGTGATGAATATCGAACCCCATTCGGGTGGCGACCAGTCCTATGCGATGGCGGGACCGGCGGACTATTTCGCGCTGTTAAAACCTCGCGTGATGTCGCTTGTGGTGTTTACCGCTTTTGTCGGCATGGCGGTCGCGCCAGGTCCGATCAACCCTTTGCTTGCGGCTATATCACTGCTTGCGATCGCGGTAGGGGCGGGCGCGTCTGGTGCTCTTAACATGTGGTGGGATTCGGACATCGACGCGGTCATGACGCGAACGCTGTCGCGACCCATTCCCGCAGGGCGGGTGCCACGCGCAGAGGCTGCCGCTTTTGGCGGATTTCTTGCGGCATTGTCGGTCGCCTTGCTGGCGCTTGCTTCCAACTATCTCGCGGCTGGTCTGCTCGCTTTCACCATTTTCTTTTACGTCGTGATTTATTCCATGTGGCTCAAGCGTTTGACGCCGCAAAACATCGTTATCGGCGGCGCGGCGGGCGCGCTCCCTCCTGTTGTTGGCTGGGCCGTCACCACGGGATCGGCGCCGCTTGAAGCGTGGGTTCTTTTTGCGATTATTTTCTTGTGGACGCCGCCGCACTTCTGGGCGTTGGCGCTTTATAAGCGCGGCGATTATGAGCGCGCCGGCGTGCCAATGATGCCGGTGATTAGGGGGGAAGCATCCACGCGCAAACAGATATTCGCCTATGCCGTGGTTCTTGCTGTGGCGGGCGTTGCGCCGTTCGCCGTCGGCATGTCGGGATTGTTATATCTGGCCGTGAGCGCTGCTTTCGGCGCCGGTTTTGTGCTGCTCTCGTGGCGCGTTCTCCGCTCTGATGATGGCGAGTATGGGCCGGCTAAAAAACTGTTTCTGTTTTCGCTACTATACTTGTTTGCGATATTCGCCGCGCTGCTTGCCGATAAATGGGTGATGGCCAATGTCTGATGAACAAAAGCAACAAAAGCGCCGCAATCTGGCGATTGCGTGGTCGATTGCCGGGTTTGTCGTGCTGGTGTTTTTAGTAACGATCCTTCGTTTAAGCGCGAACGCGCCATCATAGGAAATTCCATGCCCGCCACAGACCAGTCGAAGAATCAAAAAACCGCTCTGATCGTGGTGGGCGTCGTCATCGCGATGGTTGGCTTATCGTTCGCCGCTGTGCCGGCTTATCGCGCCTTTTGCCAGGTGACAGGGTGGGGCGGGACGACGCAGCGGGCTGCTGCGGGCGCGGACAGAGTGCTTGAGCGAACAGTAACGATTCGTTTTGACTCGGCGGTGAGCCAGGGCCTTTCCTGGGACTTCAAGCCCGAACAAATCTCCCAGACTCTACATATAGGCGAAACTGGACTCGCGTTTTTTGACGCCGAGAATTACTCGTCTAAAACCGTCACTGGCCGGGCGAGTTTTAATGTGACACCGTCAAAAGCGGGGATCTACTTCAAGAAAATCGAGTGTTTCTGCTTCACGGAGCAAACTCTAAAACCCGGTGAAAAGGTCTCCATGCCGGTCACCTATTTCGTCGATCCTGCTATGGCGGATGACGAAAACCTTGATGATATTCAAACGATTACCCTAGCCTATACGTTTTTCCCATGGGACGACGCACCGTCTGGGGCGGGCGGCAGCGACAGTGCGGCTGAATAGCGCGGGGGGCGTGGGCTGCAGCGCTTGGATTTTCAGCCCGCGCCAGTATAGAAAACCCCCACAAACCGCTCAGGATTCGCATCAGAGGGACCAGCTATGGCCGGCGCTGAAGTCAAACATGAATATCATCTCGTCAATCCATCGCCGTGGCCGCTGATCGGTTCAATCTCGGCCGCGATAATGATGATCGGCGCCGTTGCTTGGATGAAGTCCGGGGTGAACGAAACGGGCCTCTTGCTGGGCGGTGCCGCTGAAGGCGGGGGCGCAAAAATCCTCGGTTTGCATGGGAACGCGTTCTTCATCATCGGCTTTATCGGCGTCTTGATCACCATGCTTGGCTGGTGGCGCGACGTCATAAAGGAAAGCCTGACTGGCGAAAGCACATCGACCGTTGTGCGTCTTGGTTTGCGCTACGGCATGTTGCTGTTCATCGCTTCGGAAGTGATGTTCTTTGCCGCCTGGTTCTGGGCGTTCTTTGGCGCGGCGCTTTTCCCGGGCGCCTTTGAGGCCGTCACGTTGTCCGATGGCGTGCAGATGCTGAACGCAAATGGCGACCCAGCCTTTATCGGCAATGACGGCCGGCTGCACGCTACGGGCGGCGTCTGGCCGCCGGTAGGCGTTGAGCCGCTTAGCGCATGGGGATTGCCGCTTCTCAACACGCTCATCTTGCTTTTGTCGGGAACGACGGTGACATGGGCGCATCACGCCGTTCAGCACAATGATCAAAAGGGGCTGATTCAAGGCCTGATCCTAACCATCATTCTTGGCATGTTCTTCACGGCGCTCCAGGCGGTAGAGTATTATGAAGCGCTGTCGCTGGAGATGTTTAAATTCTCTGACGGCGGCATTTATGGCGCCTCCTTCTTCATGGCGACCGGTTTCCACGGCCTGCACGTGATTATCGGCACCATCTTTCTGATTGTCTGTCTGTTCAGGGCAATGGCGGGCCAGTTTACAGCAGATCGCCATTTCGGGTTCGAATGTGCGGCCTGGTATTGGCACTTCGTGGACGTTGTCTGGCTGTTTTTGTTCGCCTTTATTTATGTGCTCGGCAATCAGGGGCTTTTGTCCTAGGCTTAAGCCGCAGCAACTTAAAGGAGGGCCACATGTGCTCTCTAAAGCTTTCCAGCGCGGCTTTCGCTACGATGACGCTCGGCGGATGCTTAGTTTCTGAAACGCCGATTCTTGACGCTACGAATGGCAAGGCAAAGCCGTTCGAGGACGGGCTCTACCAAATTTGCGACGGAGCCGAAGGCGACGAGTCTGCAGACTGCAACGTGTTTTCCGTCAAGCGTGACGAGACCGGCGCTTACGCGTTCATCATGGAAGGTGAAGACCCCGCCGCCATGCGGTTTCGCCGTGTCGCAAGAAATGCTTATGCAGTGCAGTCAGCAGAAGATGACAGCTTTGCATATTACTTTGGGGCGGGGGATTCGCAGAGCTTTCAACTGACGCTGATGAATTGCAAACATCTTCCTTCTGCATTGCGTGCGAGATTGATTTCCAGGAATGATCTGTCAACGGAACATGAAGATTTTGAGTTCTGCACGGTGAATACCCTGAAAGGGTTGACCGCCGCCGCTAAAGCCTATCACCGCGACATTCCTGACAGTGAAGATGAGTTGTTCATGGTAATGACGCCTGCGGGCCGAATAGTTGAAGAATGAGTTATTACCCGCCAGTCTCTCCCTACACAGCAGGTCTCGGCGGCAAATGCCCGCGCTGCGGGCAAGGCGCGCTGTTTGACGGCTTTCTAAAATTGCGCGGGAGTTGCGAAATTTGCGCCCTCGACTTCGCCAAAGCGGACTCCGGCGATGGTCCCGCAGTTTTCGTTATCTTCATTGTCGGATTTGCTGCGGTGGCGCTCGCCTTTATCATGCGATTTGTCTGGTTCGCGCCGATCGCGCTGGCGATGGCGGTAAGCTGCTTGTTCGCTGTGGTGTTTATATTGTTGCTGCTGAGGCCGTTAAAAGCGACGATGATTGCGCTTCAATACGCCCACAAGGCGGCGGAAGGCCGTCTCGAAGACTGAATGACCAAATCCCTCCATTTCACTTTTCGCCCGATCCTGGCGGGGCTTTGTTTCCTCATGGCTGGCTTTCTTTGCTCGCTTGGGGTTTGGCAACTCCATCGGCTTGAGTGGAAAAACGAGCTTATTGCCCAAGTTAATGCTCGCATGAGCGCCCCAGCCATTTCTTTTGACGAGGCGGTTCGCCGTGCGGAGGAAGGCGAGTGGATGGAATATTCACCCGTCCTGCTAGCCGGCCATGCGGACGAAAAGGACGCTGCTGTCGTATTCGGCTCATATGAAGCTGCGGCGGGCGGATATTATTTTGTGCCTGTTTTGCGGAGTGTTGGTGAGTCTGCTTATGTGAATGAGGGGTTCGTCCCGCAGAAGGTTCTGAAAGAGAAATTCCCATCGAAGCGATTGAACGGGGCAACAGAAGAGACAGTGAGCGGCCTCTTCCGGTATAGAGAAACGCCAACGCCGCCGGCATCCTGGTTTCAAACCAAGGGAAAGTCCGCTGACGGACTATGGTTTATTCGCGATCCGCTCGCATTTGCTGGAGAGGTTGGCGTCAACGCTTCCCCTTATTATGTGGACCAGTTCGTTGTCGAAGGCCGTGACTGGCCGTTGGGCGGCACGACGCGCGTTGAGTTCAGCAACCGGCATCTCGAATACGCCTTAACCTGGTTTGGGTTGGCGCTCTCCCTTGTCGGGGTCTGGATCGCTTTTTCCTTGCAAAAGCGCGGTTGACCAATTAGCTTTAAAAAACAAAGCTAATTCTCGGCGCCGCTTTGCGGCGCCCAGCCGGAGGCGTGCAATGTCGATTCAACCTCTGCTCGAAGCGCCGTGGGTAATCCAGGTACACGCATTTGCCGCCGTGGCGGCTTTTCTGCTGGGCGTCATTCAGCTAGTTGCGCCAAAAGGCACATTACCGCACCGGACTCTTGGAATCGTTTGGATAATGTTGATTGTGGCCGTCACAATCAGCAGCATTTTCGTCCGCCCTTCTCTTTATCCGGGACTGCCGCTCACAAAATGGTTCAGCCCGATTCACGCATTTACGGTGCTGACGGCTTTTGGCATTTTCGGCGGCGTGAGCTTCCTGCTGAGAGGTGGCCCAACTCTAAAGCAGCACAAAAAGCCCTTCACGGGAATCTTCATTGGTGGACTGGTTGTTGCTGGCGCGTTGTCTTTCTTGCCAGGCCGCATCATGCATCAAGTTGTTTTCGGCGGGGGGTAACTTGTGGGGCGAGATGATTAAACAGAGGCTTGCCGGCGATACCGCGCCTGCGAATGGTGGTGCGCTTAAAGCGCTTCGAAGGTGCCTGTTTTTTATCTCTGCCCCGATGGTGTTTATTACCTTCGCGCTTCCATTACGCGCCGAAGATCTCGGGGGAACGGCCATCCAAATCGGCGCCCTCTACAGTATTTTTACAATATCGGTATTTGTGATCAGGCCCCTCACGGGTGTTGGGCTCGACGCCATCGGTCGGAGACCATTTTTTCTTGCCGCTGCTCTATTCTATTTTGCTGCGAACTTGTTCTACGCCACCAATAGCAGCATCGAAGGCTTGTATGTCGCGCGCGCCTTGCAAGGGTTTGGCTTTGCGATTCTCGCGATTACGACTGAGGCCATTACATCCGATATTACGGATGCAAGAACGCGCGCGGCGGCGATGGGGGCGAACATCGCCAGCCAGACGCGCGGCGGTATGGTCGGCGCCACAGTTGGTTTCACGCTGGTCGGAATGATTCCGCTTTATGCGTGGGCTTACTCGTTCTGGATATTTACGGCCGTTTCTGTGGGCGCCATTGCCATTGCCGCAGGTTCATTGCCAGAAACGGCTGCAAGACAGCGAGGAACGCCAGTACGCCAAAGTTTTTCCATGCCGCCACAATATCTGCAGATATTGGCGATCATTTTTTCGGCGGCTTTCGCAGGCGCGCTGATCCAGCCTTATTATCTGATTTATTTGCGCGCTCGATTCGACGTTGAGTTATACATGCTCGCACTCGCGTTTTTGCCAATAGGCGTTGCATACGCTGCGCTGCCTTCATTGCTTGGACGGTTCTCTGACAAAATACATCGTGCTTCGGCAATCGCATTGGGGCTCGTGTTAACCGCGACATTTTACGGCTTAGTTCCCATTGCTGGTGGATTTTTCTGGGTGATCGGCGCTTTTCTCGCTGCGGCTATCGGTTCGGTGCTGCTTGATTTAACAAAAAATGCTTGGGTTGCTGACATCTCCGTCGAAGGGACTATCGGGCGCACATTCGGGTTGGCCGCACTCGCCTCAGGCGGCGGTGCAGCAACCGGCCCGCTCGCGGGCGGGTATATATATGACGCTTACGGTCCGGACTATTTGTTTTTCGCCGCTGCAATTATCCTATTTGGCGTGGCGCTCGTCGCGATCGCATTGCGGCCACGAACGAGCGCAATTTAGCCGCTCGGCGTTACTCGCTGCGCAGCTTTTTTTCATAGGCGTTGACCAGTGTCATGTAGGGGTTGACCTGATCGAACACCGGATCGGTCTCTTCGTCCGGCGCGTAGTTTTGGTACATTTCAAAATGCAGATGGTAGGTCGTCGCTACTTTCTCTCCAGCAGAGTTGAAGAAATCGTTCGACACTTTACCGATGCGCTGACCTTTGGTGACCATTTGACCATCGCTCACCGCGAGTTGATCCATCCTCAAATGCAGATAGCGGTAAAGCGTGCCGTCTTCTGTTTGCAGGCGGACAGTATATTGTGACCCATCGAGGCCCACGATGCGACCATCTTCAACGGCGACAGCCCAATGTGTGGCGCCGCTGCTTGGAATGCAGGTCGCTGGACGGATATCGACGCCCTCATGCCCGCCAGTCGGGCACATGATTTGTGAACGCGAACGCGATTCGCAAAACGTGTCCTGCCAGGGATAGTCGTAATTATCCGGCTCGCACTGACCGCCATTCATCCCGTTCAACGAGCCTTGGCTCCCGCCATAGCGATAAACTTGGCTGTTTAAGAATGCAGCGTCTTCTAGCGGGAACAAGATGTCAGGCCGATAGATCGTAGTATCCTGATTGCCCGGCCCGGAGTTTGGCAGCAACTCACCGACCGGCACGTAGCTGAATACCCGTCCCTCGCTATCTTCGAGAAAGTCCTCGCCCGTGTCTGTGTCCATGTCCGTGTCAATCGGATCCGGGTCCAAAGGTTCGGGATCGACGGGATCGCCAGGCTCATCAGGAACCGGTTCAACAGGGTCTGGCGTTTCGCCGCCTGACCAGTCACAGGCGGCGAGGGATGCTGACATCAGTAACGCAAGGAGCGTTTTTTCAAATGTGCGCATTATTCGCCTCCTGCAAGTTCTGGGTTGGCCAGGATCATCGATTCCGCCAGCCCGGATATGTAATCATCCGCAGTGCATCTGAGATCGGCGCCTGGATCGCCGCATTCGATGGTCATCACATAACCGCAGCCAAATTTCGCGAAGCTGAGATCGACGCCAAAATCATTACGGCTGATTTGATAGCTGGCGCCGGTGCCTGCGAGGCGCTTCGGCCCTTCGGCAAGGCGCTTCCTGAAAGCGACAATGTCAGGGTCGCCGCCGATCACGCGATTGCACGTGCCGGAGATTGTAAGAGAAGCTTCAGCATCGATTTTTGCTGTCGCCGTATAAACATTCTCCATGCCGTAGACTTTGATCCGATCTCGGATAGCTGGATTTGCAGGCAGCAATACGGGAATGCGCACGCGCGCGACCTCGTCCTTTTGCGTGCTTTTTAACCTTGAGGCGGCTAGTCGCCGAATTCCTGGCGGCGGTGGCGGCGCGCGGCGAGCCGCAGAAAACGACTGATTGGAAGTCTCGTCGTTTGATGTTGCCGCGCGTTCAGCGTCTTCTGCATCGGAGCGCTTGAGATCGTCGCGCAAGGCGTCGAGGTCCGGTCCGCCGGAGATCGTCCGTGCGCGGTCGTCACGTTCATCGCGCGATGCGCGAAGCGCAGCGGCGAGATTGCGCGCCGGAATGCGTTTGGCTTGCGCCCGTAACCTTTCTTTCAATAATTGCGGTTCTGGCGTCTTTTCCGCCTGCTTTTCGGAATCGGGCTCTTGGCTCTGGGCGTATACAATGCTCGCGCCCAGCGCCGCGAGACTCGCTGTTGCAATCAGGATCGTCTTCATCACTCCCCCTTTCGAGCGAGTTATCGCTCGGTTAGTTTAAACTCAATGCGCCGGTTTTGCGCCAGCGCAGCAGCGGAATAGCCCGATACCAATGGCGCTGCCGAGCCGGAGCCGGTGGCTAAAAGACGCCGCTCAGGAACGCCGCGCCCTTTAAGAAACTCTACGACAGCGATGGCGCGTTGCGCGGATAAATCAAGGTTGGAATCGAACAGCGCGCGGCATGACGGCCCGAGCGGGGAGGCGTCGGCGTGGCCGTCAACGCGCAAGACCCAGTTCACTTCCGTTGGTATCTCGCTCTGAATATCGAGAAGCGCTGTCGCAAGTTTATCAAGCTCAACCTTGCCCGGTTCACCAAGCGTCGCAGAGCACGATCCAAACAAAATATCGCTCTCGAAGATGAAGCGATCGCCGACGACTTTGATGTCAGTGCGATCACCAAGCGCTTCGCGAAGTGCTTCGAAGAATCTGGAACGCACCTCCTGCAATTCCTGCACTTTTCTGGCGAGCGCCGCGTTGAGGCGAGTCGACAGGTTTTCGATCTGTGCTTGTTGCTCTTTATCCTTCGCCTCTGCGGCGTCGAGCGCTTCTTGAATGCTGGCGAGCTGTCTGCGCAATGCGGCTATCTGGGCGTTCAGCGTTGCGATCTCGCTTTTTTGTTCTTCTGAGAGGGCCTTTTCTGCTTGCAACTCTTCTGCAGAAGCTGCGACGGCCGCTTGGCTGGTCGCCAGAGAAGTAGCGAGCCCAGCCAGTTCGGTGTCTTTTTGCGCGATGGTGTCTTCGAGTGAAAGGATTTGCGCCTGCAGACGGTCCCTGTCTGCTTGGGCGAGCCCCAATTGGTCGTTTAGTGAATTGATCTGCGCTATAAGCCGCGCCAACTCGTCATCCTTGGAGGCGAGTTCGTTCTTCACGGTTTGCAGCCGGTCGCCGAGATAAAACTGCGCCACCACGAAAATCGACAGCACGAACATCAAGACGAGCAGCAATGTCGATAACGCATCGACAAAGCCCGGCCAGATGTTGGCTTCTTCGCGTGAGCGCCTGCGCGCCATGACCTTACCCCGCCCTTATTCCCCGCCGCCTACGCGGATTAGAGTCCGGTTCAGCGCCCTGATTTCATCCTTCAGCTCAGCGTTTTGGCCAGCGGCGGCTTTGATCTGGGTTTCAGTATTTGCAGCGAGTGCTGTTTCAAGCGCCGCAATGGCGCCGACAAGATCGCCTTCAGCGACATCCGCCGCATAGCTGGTTCCGTTCTTGCCATTCGCACGCACGGTTTCCGTCATGCCTGCGAGCCAGTCTTCAAGATCAGTATAGAAACGATTTTGTGATTGCCCGGCCTGCAGATCCAGAAAACCGACAATCAAACTACCGCCGAGACCGAACAGTGACGAAGAAAATGCGGTCCCCATTCCTGAAAGCGGTTTTTCGAGATTTGCGATTAGCTGCGCCACGGCGTCCTCAGCGGGGCCGCCCGTGTTGGCGAGGCCGGAAATTGTGTCACCCACTGCGTTCACTGTTTCGAGCAGTCCCCAGAATGTGCCGAGCAGGCCGAGGAACACCAGCAGGTTCATAATATAACGGCCCATCTCGCGGCCTTCGTCCATCCGTGTGCCAATGGAATCGAGAATGGCCCGCGTCGATTCCGGCGAAAGACGGCCAGAACGGGTATCCGCATCAAGCAAAAGTTTTGACATCGCGTTGATGAGATTGGGCGCTCGGGGCAATCGCGATCTTGCCGGATCAACAGATTCGCGGAATGCTTCGACCCAGCGTACGGCTGGCGCAATAACACCGGCTTGTCGCAAATTGTAGATGACGCCAATGGCGAGGACGCCGAGGATCAAGCCGTTCAGCGCGGGATTAGCCTGAAAAGCGTCCATTAAAAGTGGAGAGGGCTGCGGGCTCCAGGGCGACAAATAGTAAAGTATCGCGCCGACCACGAGCAGGAACAGCAACATATTCATGATGTAGCGACCAGGCCGGACGAATTTCACCGACCGTTCAAGCGAGCGCGCCATTTTCTTCCCCTTGGCCTAGATACCCCTTCAGATCGTTACAGTATTCAAAAAGCGCGCCGGGGGATACGCCTGCTGGGGCGTTAACCAGCTTTTGAGCCGTCGTTTTGAGCGCGTGTTTCGGGAGGGCCATATGAGCGATTTGCCCCGCGCCGCGCCGGAGGCAAATCGTGCCGCGAATGCCGCGCACATGATGGCTTATTCGTTGACATGACAATTAGATGACATGTATATGACAATTATGTGACAATCATGTCACGAATCATAGACATACAAAAAGGGCAATAAAATGAAAATAAAACAAGCTCTTGTCGGGATCGTCGCCGTCTGCGCGTTTGGCGCAGTGGCGATTGCGTCAGATTTTGGTGCTGCGCCGGCCGATTTCGAAGCACAAACCGTGGACTATTTTGGTGACCGGCTGACCGATCCGCGCGCCGCCCGATATGAGTTCACGAGCGAGCCGTATCAGGTGTTTGCCGACCTTCGCGGTTATGAGGGACTTCCTTGCTGGGCCGTTGATGTGCGCGTGAAGGCGCGTATGCCGAACGGCACATTTGGCAGCTATGTGCCTTACACGGTGCTGTTCCTTGATGGCGAGGCCATTGCGCTCGAAGAAGATACGATCAGGCTGGTTCGCGCTTAACAATTTAATCAAATAACGACAACGCCGCCCGAGAGGGCGGCGTTTTTTTTGTGCTAGTGTTCGTGTTAAAGATCGCTGGCGCTCATGATCGTGATCGGGCCGAGATGAAGCGAGGCTACACCCGCTTCAATTTGCTCCCGGTCGCCGACAATCACCCAGACAAGACTTTCCGGATGAATGACTTCATCCGCCGCCGATGTAATATCAGTGATGCTGAGCGCTTCGTACTTATCCTTTACAGTCGCCGGATAATTCCACGGACGGCCGTAGCGCGCACTCGATGTCAGGCTGCCCAACACGTCATTTGATGTTTCAAACGAGCCGGGCAAGGACCGTACATTATTGAGCACAGTGCGTTGAAGTTCCTGTGGATTGGCGGGTTTGGCGCCTTTGAATGCATTCAGCTCTTTGAGCAGTTCTTGCAACGACTCCTTGGTCTTATCGGTTTGAACCGGCGCATAGACCATGAAGGGGCGTTGACCTTTTGCGCCCTGCAGAAAGGTATAAGCGCCATAGGCCCAGCCTTTGTCCTCGCGCAGATTCATGTTTACCCGCGCTGAGAACTGGCCGCCAATAATGTCGTTCATAGCGTTGATGGCGATTTCATTGTCGGCGCTGGATGATGGCGCCACATGTGCCGCCAGGATGAGTGATTGCGGCGATCCCGGCTTATCGACGAGGATGACTTTGCCTTTGGCCGGGCGGTCGACGTTGGTGACGTTCTTAACCGGCTTCGGCTCCGATGGCGCATCCCAACGATCGAATGCGGTTTCCAGAAGTGGCTTGATCTCCGCCATTGTCGTATCGCCGACAATGAAGAAGGTCGCATTGTCTGGACGCATCCACTTAGAGTGGAAGCTTGTCAGATCGGCGCGGGTTAGTGAGTTAATGGAACTCACTGTGCCGGATCCCGTGAACGGCACGGCATAGGCATGACCTTCGCCGTATATTTGCGGCGGCAACAAACGCAAGGCCAGTTGCACTGGCGCTGCTTTTTCCTGTTCGATCGCCGCGAGCCAGCGTGAACGAAGTTTGTCAATTTCCGTTTGTGAGAATGCTGGATTGCGAATGACATCCGCCATAATGTCGAGTGACGGTCGTAGATTCTCTTTTAGCGCTGACATTTGAACCGAATTGACATCAAGATTGGCGCCAGCGCCAAGATTGGCGCCAAGCGCTTCGAGTTGTTCAGCAATTTGTCCTGCACTGCGCCGAGTGGTGCCTTCGTCGAGCATGGAGGCTGTGAACGACGAGGCGCCCAACTTGCCGCCTTCTACGCTGTCGGCTGCATAGCCGGCGTCGAATTGGATCGACATTTCAACCAATGGCATGGTGTGCCGCTCTGCAAGCACCACCTTCATTCCATTGCGCAGAGTTGCCTCCTCTATCGCCGGAAAGGCTAAATCCGGAGTCGCTGTAACGGTGGGGATACCGGTTGAGCGATCTACAGTCGACGCCGTTGTCGAGTACTCTGGGAACGGAAGAACATCGAGTTGGTAGTATCCTGCGCTCATCACATCGCGGGCGACTGCAAGCACTTCTTTTGGTGTCGCCGCTTCAAGCCAATCAAGTTGTTTCAAGATGAAGCCCGGATCGTTGGCGTAGAGCGCGCCCTGCGCAAGCGCAGTCGCCTTGCCGCCGAAGCCGCCAATTTCTTCAAGGCCGCGAAGCAGGTCGGCTTTGATCCCGGTCTTTGCGCGAGACAATTCCGCCGCTGTCGGCCCTTTGGCGAGAAACTCGGCCAATACGCTTTCCATTTCGCGTTCAACTTCGGTGCGATCTGCGTCCGCTTTGGCGTCAACCGTCACTGAGTAAAAGCTCATCAGCTCCTGGGTCTGGTTATTCGCTGTTGCGGAAGTTGCGATCTGTTTTTCATCGATCAGTTTTTTATAGAGCCTCGATGTTTTTCCGCCGCCAAGCACCTGTGCGGCAAGATCGAGCAAAACCGCTTCGCGCGTCACGCGCCCCGGCGCGACCCAATTGCGGTCAAGTCGCGGCTGCGGCACTCGGTCAAACATGATCTCGCGCTTATTGACGTCCAGTTGCGGCGCATTCGTTTTCGTTTGCGTGACCGGCGGGCCTGCCGGAATGTCGCCGAAATATTTTTCGACCAGTGTTTTTGCTGTCGCCGTATCTACATCGCCTGCCAGAACAAGCACGGCGTTGGCGGCACCATAATAATCCTTGAACCACTGTTTCGCCGTATCGAGAGATGCGTTTTGCAGATCTTCCATCGAGCCGATGGTGCTGTGACGGTAAGGATGGGAAGCGGGAAGCAGACCGGCCAAGGTGGAATATTCCATCATCCCATATGGCTGGTTGTCGCCTTGACGTTTCTCGTTTTGAACGACGCCGCGTTGCTCATCGAGTTTTTCTTGTGTCAGCGCGCCGAGCAAATGTCCCATGCGATCTGATTCCATCCACAACACCATCTCAAGCGCGGTCTTCGGGACGGTTTGAAAATAATTGGTGCGATCGAACCATGTCGTGCCGTTGAGTCCTGTTGCACCGACTTCTTCAAGCGGGCCAAACCAATCGTTGTCGAAATTTTCCGACCCGTTGAACATTATATGTTCGAATAAATGCGCAAAGCCTGTCTTGCCGGCCGGCTCGTCTTTTGAGCCGACATGATACCAGATCGACACCGCGACTAACGGCGCTTTGTGATCTTCATGGACGACCACGCGCAATCCGTTGTTGAGCGTGAATTGCTCATAGGGCAGGTCGATATCGGCTGCGGTCGTGGTTAGCGGCGTGAACGCCAGCAAAGCGGCGCCGACCATTGGCAAAAATGCGCGCATCAGGGTTCCCCTTCTGAATGACTGAATTAGGTTTTCGCAATATCGGCCAATGAGAGCAAACCAAAATATCGACGCGGTCATTCGATTCGCCGCCGCGAAAGAACGTCTGGCCGCAAGATTATGGTTATTGCCGCTATTTCGGCGCCCGTTTAGCGAGAATGCGCTGCAAGGTCCGCCTGTGCATCCCCAGCCGCCGTGCGGTTTCAGAAACATTATGGTCGCATAATTCGTAGACCCGCTGAATATGTTCCCAGCGAACACGATCTGCAGACATCGGATTTTCCGGGGGCGCCGGCCGCTCCCCAGGGCGCGCCAGCAGCGCTTTTTCGACATCATCTGCGTCTGCAGGTTTGGAGAGATAATCGATAGCGCCAGCTTTTACGGCTGCCACAGCCGTCGCAATGTTCCCATAGCCGGTCAGCATCACGACGCGGCAGTCTTCGCGTCTGGCGCGGATGTGTTCAACAACTTGCAGCCCATCCCCATCCTCAAGACGCAAATCGACGACGGCGAAGGCCGGTGGGATATCGCGAATCATCGCCTCCGCATCGGTGACGCCAGCGGCAAGGACGGGTTGGAAACCACGCTTTTCAAGAGCGCGCCCCAAACGGGTGCGGAAGGGTTCATCGTCATCGACGATCAGAAGCGTCGCGTCTTCTGGCAGAGAGATGTCTTCGTCGCGGGCGTCATCAGGATGGGGCATGGCGGAACCGTAGTGATCTTCGAGCATGAGTCATAAATGCGCTTTTTGACGCAGATTTCAAGCGATTAGGCCGGAAGGGCGGGGCGTCAGCGGCCACTCTGCGCTAACCCATGCGCCGCTGGGACGGGAGGCTGTTGATTCCCATGGCCGGTTGTCGAATCGCACTTGCGCGCCCGTCGCCTCAAGCAAGGTTTTGGCGATGAAGAATCCGAGACCCAGGCCGGTTTTGCCGCTACGCGCGCTCACATAAGGCTCGCCCAGCCGGGCTATGATTTCTGGCGAGTAGCCCGGCCCGTCATCGTGGACTGAGATTGATAGAGAATTAGCGTCCCAGGTGGCGCTGACCAGCACTTCGGCGCGGGCATATCCCGCAGCATTCTCGATAAAATTTCTCAAGCCGAATATGATTTCAGGACGCCGTTTGAGCACCGGCTCCGTCTGACCTTCTGCGCCACTCATCTCGATGCGAATTAAAGGCCCGCCGGGTTGATCAAGAAAAGGCCCAGCCGACTCGCGCATCAAAGCGCCAACGCTGAGTTTGTCGTGCATGGCGTCGCCAGCTTCGCCATGTCGTGACAGGCGACCCAAAATATCGCGACAACGTTCTGTCTGGCTGACCAGTAAAGCCGCATCGTCAATAAAATCCTCTTCGTCAGGGTGTGACCGTTTGAGTTCACGCAGCATTTCTTTCGCGGTGACCTGTATGGTGGCGAGCGGCGTGCCGAGTTCGTGGGCGGCTGCTGCAGCAAGGCCGCCCAACGCCGTCAAACGTTCTTCGCGCGCCAGCAGCAACTGCGTCGCCGCTAGCGCGGAGCGCATTTGTGCTGACTCGGCTGCAATCCGGTGGGCGTAAGCGGCGAAGAACGCAATGGAAAACGACAACGCCGCCCAGACGCCGGCTTTATAGACGGGCGCCAGTTCTAAGGATTCGCCGGGGAACCAGGGTATGGGCATGTGGTGTGTGGCAAGCAGGCTCACGCCGGCAATCGCCAGCGCCGCAATGGCGATGGTGAAGCGCAATGGCAGAATGCTTGCCGCGATGGTTACTGGCGCAATCATCAACGCAGCGAATGGATTTTGTATGCCGCCGGTAAAGAACAACAACGCGCAAAGTTGAATGATATCGAAAGCAATGTACGCCGCTGCTTCGCGATCAGACAAAAACCTTTGCGGTGAAAACCGCAACACCGTGAAAAGATTGAGCCATGCGCTTGCCGCGATGGCGGCGAGGCACAATCCAAGCGGCGTTTGAAAGCCCAGTGCAAAATGAACAACGATGATGGCAATGGATTGGCCGCCAACAGCCAGCCAGCGTAGCGCCGTTAAGGTGCGCAGGCGTACAGGCCCGCGCAGCGCATTCATGGCGGACTGGCTATCTGCGAGCGCATGCGGCATTCGGCGCTTTTAGCCTGTCTGTAATTGATATTGAAAGGCGTATATCGTGGCGAGCATTCATCAGATTTGGATTGCCCCATGAAACGACTATTTTTCGCTGCTCTGACCTTGCTTGGCGCCTGCAGCGCCCGAGAAACCGCTGTTCCGGTCCCGACAGAGGGCGTTGTCGCGTTGTCGGAACAGTTTACCGGCGATTTTTCGCTGGTCGGAAAAAATGGCGCCCCGGTGTCCGAGGCTGACTTCAAAGGCAAGGTCATGCTGGTCTATTTTGGCTTCACCAACTGCCCTGATGTCTGCCCGGGGGATATCGGCGTCATGAGCGCTGCTTTGAACGAGCTTGGCGGCAGAGCTGATCAGGTTGCGGCGGTTTTCATCTCAGTCGATCCGGAACGGGATACGCCGAAAGCCCTGAGCGACTATTTCAGCTTTGACGAGCGCATTGTGCCGCTCACAGGTTCTGTCGAGGCCGCCGCTGCTGCCCGCGCGGCCTATAAGCTTGTGGCCCAGAAACAAGTCTTGCCCGGCAGTGCTGCCGAATACACGGTCAATCACGGTCGTTTTTTCTACATCAATGATCGATCTGGGCAGCCACAACATGCGATTGTGGGCGGCGTTAGTCCGCAAGAGCTCGCCGCTTTGCTGCGTCGCGAAATTGACCGGCAAGACAAAAATACAAAACAATCAATGAAATCAACTAGATAGTGAAATTTCGGCAGCTGCTGGAAATATTGCATAGCCGTCATAAATCATTGATTCAGCCTTGCGGATGGGCGCATAGTCCGCCTCTTTTAAGGTTTTACACAGACTTTGTGCTATGCAGCATAAGTCGAGTAGCGTTTAAGGGGCGGCCTGGCTCATGTTGTATTCCGCTTACGAGCTTGCCTACGCAGCTATTGCGCCAGCGCGCATCGCAGCAGGGGTAGGCGCAAAAATGTGGCGTTCGCCGCTCAACCCAGCCGCAGAGAGCTGGTTTGGGCGCTCCGCCGCTGCTGCTTTAGATGTTTTTGAAAACGCTATGCGCCGATATCCAAAACCCGAATGGGGGCTGGAAGCGACCGAAGTGAACGGTGTTGAAATTCCCATCGAAATCGAAGCGGCCGTCAAAGAAGATTTCTGTACCTTGCTTCATTTTGCGCGCGATAAAGGCGCGCTGAAAAAAGCAAAAGGCTCTGCAGAGCCTGATCCAAAAGTTCTAATCGTCGCACCCCTTTCCGGTCATTTCGCAACGCTGCTTCGCGGAACGGTTGAAGCGATGTTGCCCGAGCATGACATTTACGTCACCGATTGGGCGGATGCGAGGCATGTGCCGCTGACTGCTGGGCGATTCGATCTCAATGATTATATCGACTATTTGATCAGCTTTATGCGGGCAATCGGCCCGGGAATGCATGCAATGGCGGTTTGCCAGCCGGGGCCTGCTTTGTTGTCCGCAGCTGCAATCATGGCGGAAATGGATGATCCATGCCGTCCCGCCTCTATGACCATAATGGGCAGTCCGATCGATACGCGCCGGTCTCCAACATTGCCAAATAAACTGTCCGAAGAACGTCCGTATCAATGGTTCGAACAGAACATGATTTATACAGTGCCGGTGCCCTATGCTGGTGTGATGCGGCGCGTTTATCCAGGGTTCGTGCAGCTTTATTCGTTTCTTTCGATGAATTCAGACCGGCATGTGAACGCGCAATACGACTATTACGAGCATCTGGTGCAAGGTGACGGCGACGGAGCTGACAAGCATCGCAAATTTTACGACGAATATCTTTCGGTGCTCGATATGACCGAAGAGTTCTATTTACAGACCATCCGCGAAGTCTTTCAGGAGCATTCGCTTGCTGAAGGAAAA
This sequence comes from Hyphococcus sp., assembly GCA_021604585.1. GTDB lineage: Bacteria > Pseudomonadota > Alphaproteobacteria > Caulobacterales > Parvularculaceae > Hyphococcus. Next base: position 34,977 of record BQJG01000001.1, on the reverse strand, counting down.
GCGATGCATCGGGGCCAGCGAATCAACCCCGGAGAAATTACCGACATTGCATTGATGACTGTTGAGGGGGAGAACGACGATATTTCCGGCATCGGCCAGACCCAGGCCGCCCACGACCTGTGCGTCAATCTTTCGGACCAGATGAAGACCGATTATATCCAGCCAGATGTTGGACACTATGGCGTCTTTAACGGTTCGCGGTGGCGTTCAGAAATTCAACCGCGCGTCGCAAAATTTATTCGCATGGCGGCGAGGGAAGCGCAAAAACGCCCGCTTGCTAAGTTAGCCGCCGAATAGTCAATCGATCATTTGTCCTAAGACGATCCTACGAGGAAAGGTGGCCCCTTGCGATTTATTGGACCTCATCGCCTCATAGCGCGCGCTTGTTTTCAATATTTGGAACATATTTGTCGCGGTTAATGTTACGATCATTCGCGGGCTTCTTTTAATTAGCCGCGAAGTGTCGCTCGTCAAGCGTGTCGTCGCTTACGCGCTTTATTTCGTTTTTCTGTGCATGAACTGGGACGCGCAAATCGTCAATTACGAATATATCAACTTGCTGGCGGCTGAAGCCAAGGCAATGGAGGCTGCGACGGGCTGTGGCGCGGTTGTCTGTCTGGCGGCGAGGCTGCCGCCATCGGGAAATGCGCAAATGCTGGTTCATATCGTTTATGGGATGGGGGTGATCGTAACGTTCTTGACGGTGATGTTGATCAACAAAATGTCCCATCGACCGGTAATTTCGCCGGACAAATTGAGTTAGCGATCTGCGTTGTTCGTTTGGCTCGTCCACGGCGACTGGCTATTCGGGAAGCAAACCGGCGCCATTCAATAATTTTGCATTTTCCCGCAATGTTGTGCGCACCAAACTGTGTGCAGCGAGCTCCATCAGATCTGCATTGCAATCTGTGATTTTGAAGTTCGTCGGCACCGTTTCAAGATAAGCCTGAATTTCCGCCGCTCCTCCCTCGCGATTGCCGCAAGATTCCGGCCACCGCTCAATCACTGCGTCCGTGTAACGCATTTCAAGGACGTTAAACTCAACACCGGAGGCGGCGTAGTGCTCCCCCAAAGCGACGTGGCGATATGCATTGGCGCGTTTGCCGACAATATCGACCACTCGTCCAGGGTCGCTGGTCCAGAGTTTCAGATTCCGCTTGCCCATCATGACATCCGGTGACGTGCTTCTGCCGGCGTCAAAGGAAAAGATGATCACGCGTTTTATTTCGGCCCCGCCCATATCCGCGTGGAGTGCAAAATCCTCCAGGGACTCGACACCTGTATTGTCGAGTATGCCTCCATCGCCAAGGTGCCAATAGCGTGTAGCGCCGCCTTCGCACGATTCCGGCGTTTCAATTGCCGCTGGACCGAGCAGAGGCGGGAAACCCGCTGAAACTGCGATGGCGAGCGCTACAGATAAATCGGAGGGCGTCGCACGTGTGCAACCTGGAAGTGAAAATGAGGCTGACTGCAATGTTTGTTCTGTAAACGGCGGAATGTTGCTCTGCTTTTCCGGGATTGATTGATTGGAAAAGACAAACCGACGGCCATCATCATAGCGCGCGCCGTTTATTAAAAGAATCGGCGTTGGCGGCAAATCACTGAAAGTCGCATCATTGATGAATTGATTATCAAGTGCGTCTCTCAAAGAGAGCAGACGTCTTGTCGGGCTGGTGAAGCGATTCGGCCTTACCAATTGCCGCAATGTCATATCGGTGAGAAAATTATGGCGCATCAACTCCTTAAACACGGCAAAACTCTCGCTGACGCATGGTGCGTCGTCTGTATTCGTTTCAGCGCATGGTTGAGGTTTATGAAGCGCATAATAAGCTGCCGGGAAGCCGCCGCCAGACACGCTGGAAATATGTGTTGCGTGCTGCATGATTCCGGCATCGGCCAGCGCCTCAATAGCGGCAGCGCCGAAAACGGACGCGCGCGCGCCGCCGCCCGAAAGGGCGACGCCAATGAAATCGGAACCCGCAAGCGAGGGAGAGCAAGCTTCACAGGGTGCCACGCGTTCGGCACCCACCGTGTAATGGATTTTATCCGGACGCCAGAAGGCGCAACCGCTTGTCAGAGACAGCGCCGCGCTCATTACGACCGCAAGGCGCAAAAGTTTGATCATGTTCTTGTCGCCCCCCCAGCGATCCCCATTGCCAATCTGATCGGAATAGCAACGCATGTCCAGCTTTGCCGGTCTCGATGATGGCGTTTGACTTTCGCTAGCGAGGCAAGCTTGATGCAATGCAGAGGAGACTGCTTGCATGAACGCAGACACGCCAAAGCTGGAATTTCTTTGCGACGAACAGTTGGACGGAAAAATTCCAGCGCCTGCGCCAGCGGTCAGATTTGCGCCCGACTGGTTCAAAAAACTCGAACGCGACATGGGAATGCCAAATGCGGAAGGGCTTCCTGCGATGACGGTGAAGGGATGCCTCCCGGTGACGGATGCAATCACGGCCGGCTACATTATTCCCTTGCCAATCTCCGTGCGCATTATCGTTCCGGAGGACCGCATATCGATACAAATGGGCTGGGCGGAAGATGCGCCGTTCACCCCGGTGGAACAGCATCATCCCGGTCAGATCGGCGCCCCGAACGCGCCATTCGAACGCACTATGCCGCTGAAATTCATCAATCCATGGCGAATTTCGGCGCCGGAAGGATACTCGGTGTTGTTCACCCATCCGCTGAACCATTTTCAGCTTCCATTCACCTCTTTCAGCGGCATGGTCGATTGCGATCACTTCAAGACGACAATCAATTTTCCCTTTGCATGGACCGCCGCGCCGGGCGACTACACGCTGTCGGCGGGCTTGCCGATTATCCAACTGATTCCGATCCGCCGCGATAGCTTGCTGAAGGAGTTCGCCGTTCGCCCATCAAAGAAAGAAGAGCGTGACGAACAGGGTGAAGCTGCGAAAAAGAAATACGGTGAAGTGTCGGCTTATATGCGCCAATGGCGTGTAAAAAAATAGGCGTCGCGCTATCCAGCTTTAGACAAAAATGCGATGGGCAGGCCCCCGGCGCCCTCGAGATAGTAGATGCGCTCGCCATACGCGTCGTCGGGGCCTTTGACGTCAAGGCCGTTTTTCTTCGCGCGCGCGGCGAAAGCATCGGCGTCGTCGACGACAATCTGGAGCATGGTCATTTCCGGCATTCCTTCGCCAGCCGGCCAGAACTCGATCCAGCTTCCCAATCCGGATTTTGCGCCTTCATCGACCGGGAACACCGCGCCGGAAAAACCTTCGCTCTCGCCTAAATCCAACAATGAAAGCCCAAGGCCGTTTTCCCCAAGCAGCGCCGCTATGGCTTTTACGTCCTCGGCTTTCGCTACTTTACAGAATCTGATCCCTAGAACTTTCACGGACGTTCTCCTATTCAATAACTCTCAAGCAGTGAAAGGGAACGCTACGACAAATGGCTGCAAAATCCAAAATGCCTATGCGGCTCTATCTCGTTGACGGGTCGGGATATTTGTTTCGCGCCTATTTCGCCATGGCGCGCTCTCGTGAAGGGCTGACGCGCCAATCCGACGGCCTGCCGGTTGGGGCGGTGCTGGGTTTTTCGAATATGCTCAACAAGCTGCTGACGGATATGCAGGATGAGCATGATCCGACCCATCTCGCGGTCATCTTCGATCATGCTGGGAAGACGTTCAGGAATGATATTTATGCGGAATATAAAGGAAACCGCCCGGATGCGCCCGAAGATTTAATACCGCAATTTCCGCTGGTGCGCGAGGCCACTCGCGCCTTCAATGTGCCCTGCATTGAAACGGAAGGCTTCGAGGCCGATGATATCATCGCGACATATGCGCGAAAAGCGGAAGCCGAAGGCGGCGAGGCGGTCATCATCTCCTCGGACAAGGACTTGATGCAGCTCGTGAGTGATCGTGTTTCGATGTTCGATCCAATCAAAAACAAAAAGATTGGCCGGGACGAAGTCATTGAAAAATTCGGTCTTGGACCTGAGCATGTGGTCGACATTCAGTCGCTTGCTGGCGACTCGTCCGACAATGTGCCAGGCGTCCCTGGCATCGGCATTAAAACGGCGGCGCAACTGATTGAGGAATATGGCGATCTAGACTCTTTGTTGGCTCGCGCTAGTGAGATCAAACAAAACAAGCGCCGGGAAAACCTAATTGAATTCGCCGAGCAGGCGCGTATTTCCAAACGGCTTGTTGAGCTTCGGACGGATGTGCCACTAGAAGATGAGATTGAAGCGCTGGCGTTGCGGCAAATTGATCTCGACCTCCTGCTACCCTGGCTTGAAAAGATGGAATTCAGCAAGCTCATTGATCGCGTGAAGCGTGATGTGGGAATGGCTGAGATGGATGCCCGCTCAGGGCCGGCGGAAAGTTCAGGGGCCACCGGGGAAGCCGTACAATACGAAACCATCTTTGACGAAGCTGCATTGAAGCGTTGGATTGCAAGCGCGTATGAGCGCGGCGTAATCGCTATCGACACGGAAACCAATAGTCTTGACGCCATGCGCGCCAACCTTGTGGGCGTTTCAATGTCGGTGCGCGCCGGTCAGGCTTGTTACATTCCTCTTGGCCATGGGGCAGAAGGATTGGCGCTGGATGACGAAGATGTCGAAAAGCAACTGCCCCTCAATAAGGTTATCGAATTGCTGAAGCCAATGCTTGAAGACCCAGCTATTATGAAGGTAGGGCAAAACCTGAAATATGATGCGTTAATGCTTTCGCGGTATGGCGTGAAAATTACGCCCTTTGATGACACGATGCTGATGTCTTATGCGCTTGATTGCGGCAAAGGCGGACACGGCATGGACGAGCTTGCCAGGCGGCATTTTGACTATGAAACGATCAAGTTTTCTGATGTCGCTGGATCTGGAAGGAAGGCCAAAACTTTTGACCAGATCGCCATTAAGGATGCAGCGAAATATGCAGCTGAAGATGCGGATATAACCTTTCGTCTCTATGAGTCATTGAAGCCGCGCCTTGCGGCTGAACATAAAACCACAGTCTACGAAACATTAGAACGGCCGCTCGCGCCGGTTATTGTCGGTATGGAGCGCGAAGGCGTGAAGATCGATAAGGCTGTTCTGGCGCGACTGTCTTCAGATTTTGCGCAACGCATGGCTGCCGCAGAGTCTGAGGCTCATAGACTTGCCGGTGAGGAGTTCAATCTCGGATCACCAAAGCAAATTTCCGAAATATTGTTTGGGAAAATGGGTTTGCCGGGAGGCAAGAAAACCGCCAAAGGCGCATGGTCGACCAACGCGGATGTGCTGGAAGAGCTTGCCGCCGCTGGCCATGAATTGCCGCGGGCTTTGCTGGATTGGCGCGGACTTTCGAAGTTAAAAAGCACTTACACTGACGCTTTGCCTGAGGCAATTAACCCTGAAACCGGGCGAGTGCACACGTCTTACGCCATGGCGTCGACAACAACCGGCCGTCTCGCTTCTACAGATCCAAATCTACAGAACATTCCCATAAGAACCGAAGACGGGCGGAAAATTCGAACAGCGTTCGTCCATGAAAAGGGCAATGTGCTAATCTCCGCAGACTATAGTCAGATTGAATTGCGTCTCGTCGCGCATATTGCCGATCTGAAATCCATGAAGCAGGCATTTTCAGACGGCGTTGATATTCACGCTATGACGGCTTCGGAAATGTTTGACGTGCCTGTGGAGGGCATGGATCCGATGGTGCGGCGGCGCGCCAAGGCGATCAATTTCGGAATCATTTATGGGATTTCGGCATTTGGCCTCGCCAATCAGCTCGGTATTTCTCGCAGCGAAGCGAAAGACTATATCGAATCCTACTTTAAGAAGTTTCCCGGGATCCGTCAGTATATGGACGAGACGATCGCGGGGGCAAAAGCGCAAGGCTTTGTAGAGACCATCTTTGGGCGGCGTACCTATGTGGGGGGTATCAACGACAAGAACCCGGCAATGCGCGGATATTCCGAACGCCAGGCGATCAATGCGCCAATTCAGGGTGCTGCGGCTGATGTCATTCGCCGGGCCATGATTCGAATGCCTGACGCGCTCGCCAAGGCGGGTTTGAACGCCAGGATGCTGCTTCAGGTTCACGATGAGTTGATCTTTGAGTGCCCCCAGAAGGAAGCGGACAAAACCTGTCAGGTTGTTGCGGAGGTTATGGTGAGTGCGCCCTCGCCGACGGTAAAATTGAGCGTTCCGCTCGTAGTGGATGCTCGGGCCGGCAATAATTGGGACGAAGCTCACTAGGCTGAAAAGATTTTTAGAAATGCCCGCCCCATGGTGCAAAGACCATGGGGCGGAAGGTTCCCGGCTAATTTGGGGGAGAGATGAATCAGCCGAAAGCCAATTCGATTTGGTGGGGATAGAAAGTTTACAGGCGTTTGTCTGTCACGCGATTGCGCGACGGTTACGCTTATGCCGACTGCCGGTCGTTGAAAGTGAACATGATGGACGCTTCAATCCGGTTCGAAACCCCGAGTTTGGAAAAGCACCGCCTGATCAGCGTATCGACGGTATGTGCGGATACGCCCAGCGCCAATGCAATTTCCTTGTTTGACTTGCCGCGCGCCGCCAACCTCATGACATCGGTCTCACGGGCGGTGAGGACTAATTTGGGGTCGCCATTCTTCAGCTCTTCAAAACGCAAGTGCATTGAGTGGCATGCCAGCTGAAGTTTTCTCAGTTCCACATCCGTAAACGAGTACGTCACGCCTCGTTTTGACAGGGCGAACAAAACAAGCTCGCCGGGCTTCGTCATGACGGGAACTGCAAGGCCGTCAATGAAGCCTTCGGCTTTCAGCGTGTCGAAGATTTGTTGTTGTAGAGTGCTCGCTCGCTCGTCTCCCTCCGCCGTAAACCAATGAAATGGGGCCAGCTTCTCTAGCAAGTCGGAAATGGCTGGATCGAAGTCAATCGACAATTCTGAACCGAACAATTTATCGACCAGACCGCTATCGCCAGAAACTCTCGCGCCTTCTCCTGCAGGTATTGAACGAAAGGCGCTCCGAACTGCGTGGTAGGAAATCGTCTCGAAACCCATTCCTGAGAACAATTCTTCAAAAAGATGTACAAGCTCTTGTATAGTGCTCGCTTCTGCGGAGCGCTGAATAAACTCGTCGACCGAAATAACGGCCATAGATTGGAGTCCTTTTCCGTGCGTATTCGGAATTTTGGAATTTAGGCTTGGATATGAGCGGCTACAAGCGGCTGCGGTTTGTTTGACGTAAAATTTACTGATCAAAGGCGGCGGAAGGGCGGTGGCAAAATGGTTCCGGGTGGTTCTATGAGTTCTGAATAATCCCGGACGATCCTGGTTCGTTGCTAAAAACCCGGCATTCGGCGGGCGTTCCAGCCAATAAGAAAAAGGCTAGGCGCGGATCATCTGCAAAGTGCAGGCTCTGCGCCCAAACGGGTTCGGTCGCAATTGGCCGCGCCAAAAAAGGGCTGACCAGTTTGACTGGCAACGAATTATGAAAATAGACGCATCGCCCAGCCTTAGAAAAAGCGTAAGCGGCTGCCGCTGCATGAGCGGCGGTCTCTTCGTTCACGGCCATGACAAACACGCCTCTTTTTTCCGCTGGAATGAGACTTGTTTGCATGGGTGTAATGACGAGAGAGCCAGGTGGCAGAGCCGCAGAGATATCATTAGCCCGGGTGAGTTGTTCAGCACGGGTTCGCTCGTGTCCGATTTCCTCGTAGAGATTAATGACGCTAGCGTAGGCCAGTGCAAATAGTCCTAAAACGCAAGTGAGTTTTGTAACAGCCGGTGTTGATTGAAAATGGCGCCAAGCAATAGCGCCCCCCAGCAGCAGAGCAATTAGCCATTGCGGGTATAGGGCGGCAGGCACATAGAATCGCTCTGAGTGTTGACCGAATTCCTGAAAACCGAGGTAAAGCGCGCCAGCAGTGACGAAGACAGCAAGTGCCGCCTGACGCGTCACAGGCCGATCTCCCAACACTTGGGCTAGACCGTTTGCTGACAGCATGGCGAGGAATGGAAGCGCTGGCAGAAAATACCGCATGTTATAGCTGCCGCCGCCATGCCAATGGTTCAGGGCGTAAAAGCAGAGCGGAGCGGCAATGGCGAAGAAACATAAGCCGACATTCGAGAATGTCTTCTCGCGCAATGCGTTGATGCAGGGAACGGCGGCCAACGCCAGCCAAGGTATGCTCTGGATCAAAGCTTTCTTGGGGTAGCCCCAAAACAACAGTTGTCCATACGCATTTTTCTCCACGCCGACTTGATGGTAAGCTTCGTGGGCCTGCAGGTTGATCACCAACACATACAATCCCGTCAACACCCGCCATAACAGGTCTCGAATGGGCGTGATTGCAATCATCGCACTGATGACCAGGAACGCTGCGAACGCTGAATAATTACGAACAGGTTTTGAAATTGCCCCGCGTAGCATGGAGGGCACGTTCACCGTCCATGATACGGTGATTAATACGCCTGCAAACGCTGCTATTGGCGCGTATCGGGAGACGCCTGCAGCCCCGCCGACGTCACCGTAAGAGAATGGAGAGAAAGCGCCGAATTTGATTTGATTGAGCCAGGCAGAGAGTAACAAACCCGGTACCATGCCAAGCGCTACAAATAGAGGCGCAATCCTGTCATGGGGCTTGGCAAAAAGGCGCAGCCAGAAAAATATAATCAAGCCCGCAAGAAATACGTCGACGCGAATATTGAGGCCAAGGCCGACCAGCAAACCGGCACACAGCAATGCGCGAGTTCCGGTTTTGCGAGAAAATGTGTGGTGTGCGGATATTGCAAGATAAACCGCTCCCATCCAGAATGAGAGTGCAACCATATGCGGCCATATGGCAAATACATATGTTGGGGCAAAGGTTGCGAAAGCGAAAATTCCCACCGACCAGCGCGCAATATTTTCATCATAGAGTTTGCGGGCTGATGCAAAAGTCAGCCAGAGGACCAGCATGAAGGCGATACTGTTCATCAACATCAACCCATGAATGCCAAGCAGGAGGTAGAAGGGCGCCGCGAGCAGGGCGTAACCGCTCGGATATTGGGGATAGACAAGCCCGTTGTGTTCAAGGGTAAGAAATTTTGTCAGCGCGGGCGCATTGTCGACGCCGCCATTGGCGCCGATAAATAGCGCTCCATGTTCGGCCATGGCGCGCGCCATGTCGTAATAAATTCCGCCGTCTATGATAAATGGAGCGCCTGGTGCGAGCAGAGTAAGAGAAATCAAAAACAGGGCGGCGATAAGCGCTATATGGCTCGCCGAAAAATGCTCTGATATGGAAACGGACAACGCCCCGCGCGCGAGCCTGTACATTGATATTGCCTTTCCGTCAGTACAATGGACGATGCTGTATCTAGAATAGGTAAATTTGCACATTACGAGCGCGGCAAAAGGCGGGCGCGAAGTTATTAAGACAGCGTAAACATTCATTATAGATAGTATGCCCTATGGCATACAACAGCATACAGAGTGCTGTGCAATCTCTGCACAAGCTGCTGAAATCGTCGCGCTTTCTTCGCGTTGCGTGGGCGTTTGCCATACTTGTATTTTTTGGCGGCTTTGCTGCTTCAGTGATGTCGCGTCCAGAGCTGCTTTCTTCTTTTCGCCTTGATGCTATTTTGGTGATCTTTTTGCTGCTTTGCCCCGCCATGACGATGGTCAATCTGGGGACCACCAAAGAAACGGCAAATTTAGCTGGTGTTGAATTGAGTGTTCCAACAGCTATGAGATTAGCGGTCATGAGCGCTGCGGCTAACCACTTGCCGGTGCCCGGAGGACCGTTGCTTCGGACAGCGGTTATTCAGGCTGCGGGAGGAAGTCTGAAAAACGCTGGGCTGGCGAACATCGTAGCCGGGGTCGTGTGGATGAGCGCGACATTTCTATTCGCCGGAATGTGTTCGGCTCTGTTAGATGCTTCGTTATCGATTACGTTGCTTGGGCTCGGCAGTATCTTGTTCGCTGTCATGCTTGGCGCCGCCCGCCCGCTTCCTGGCGGCCGCAACAAAGTCATTCATCTCTTGTTGATCAGCTTGATTTCCGCAGGCGCTTACGCGCTTTCAATTTACATGGCGCTTAACGCTTTTGGCGCGAGCTGGAGCTTTCCGCAAGCCGCCGTCATTGCCGCGGCAGGCGTGATCGGCGCCGCCTCCTCAATTACGCCGTCAGGTTTAGGCATTCGGGAGGCCGTCGCCGCCGGGCTGGCGACGCTAATTGGCGCCGATCCAGCAGCCGCCTTTGCAGCTACGGCGACTGTGCATGTCGCCATGGCGGGCTTCACCGGATTTGTAGCACTCTACTTTTTTATTCGCGATCATACAAAGGTTGTCGCGGCCTAGAGCTTTAATACCGGTTAGACAATTCATCTATGGTTAATAGATTGCCTATCAAATTGGGCCGCCATGGAAACAACAGCTGTCGCAAATACGATCTGGTTCGGGCCGGAACATTCGGACGAGGGCTGGGTCCCTGCGCCGCGTTACCTGCTGAGGCGCGCGCGTATTCTTCGCCATATGCGCGATATGCCGCCCGGAGACATTGTTGAGGTTGGATCAGCATCAGGCGCCTTATTGTCAGAGTTTTCTTCAAAGGGATTTCGTTGCACGGGACTTGAAACGTCCGAAGCAGCAATTGCGCTGGCGCGTCGGATAAATAAGGCGGCGGCGGTTAAATTCCAGGGGCAGCCTGATACCGCATGGCGGGAGTGCTTCGACTATTGCTTTTCTTTTGAAGTGCTGGAGCACATTGAACATGATGCAGACGCTCTGAAGGAATGGGCAGGCTGGCTTCGGCCTGGCGGTGCAATGCTGCTGTCCGTGCCGGCGCATCCGCGCCTGTGGAATGCCCGCGATGTTTGGGCGGGGCATTTCAGAAGGTATCGCAGAAACGAACTTGAACGCATTTTTGCAGATGCAGGCTTCGTCGTTGAGAAGATCGAGTGTTACGGATTTCCCCTTGCGAATATTTTAGAGCTGATCATCGCGCCGAGCTACAAGAAAAATTTGCGCAAAGACTCGCAAGGCGATGCGATTATAAATAAGTCGGAGCAAACCGCCGCGAGCGGTATTAAGCGCTCAACGGATGTAAAAATGTTCGGTCACTACGCGCGCGCGCCGGGAGCATGGATCATGCGCGCCATGATCATGGTCCAAACCCTGTTTTTGCGCGTGGGCTTCGGCAATGGTTACTTCGTGGTCGCGCGAAAGCCTCTCCAAAGCAGGCCATAACATGCCTGTCGAGCGAGTAGTTCTTTGGGGAACGGCTGACTTTGGCAAGCCGCGCGTCAGAATACTTGTCGACGGGCTTCGTGCGGATAAAGTTCTTGTCGGCGAATGTGTTTATGACATTTGGAGCGGTGTGGAAGACAAAAGTCAGGTGAAGGGCGTCATCGCCTGGTTGAAGATCACGCTGAAATATTGTCTGGCATACCCAGTGCTCATTTTTCAGTATATTCGCGCGCCCCGTCACGATGTGGTTCTCGTTGCATATTTGGGGCATTTCGATGTTTTGATCTTATGGCCCTTTGCAAAGTTGCGTGGCGCTAAAATCGTTTGGGATGCATTTTTGTCACTCCACGGAACGATCGTAGAAGACAGGAAACTTTTTAGTCAGACGCATCCTGTTGCACGGACAGTTCATTCCATTGAAAAACTGGCTTGCAACGCGGCTGATGTTGTTGTTTTGGATACGCGCGCGCATGCTGAATATTTCAGCACTCGTTATGGTCTCAGGAAGGAAAAAGTCATTTCGGTTTGGGTGGGTGCCGAGACCGACATGTTCCATCGAGACGTCACGCCTCAAAACCGCAAGGACAATGATGAATTCAATGTTCTTTTCTACGGGCAATTCATACCGCTTCACGGCATTGAGTTTATTATTGATGCCGCGAGGAGAACAAGTGACCCCGCAATCAAATGGACGATAATTGGGCGTGGTCAGGAACGGGCGAAAATCGACGAGCTTATCAAAAATTTTGGCGTGCCGTCATTGAACCTAATTGATTGGGTTGACTATGGCGAGCTTCCTAAACTCATTGCCCAGTCTGATCTTTGTCTGGGAATTTTTGGAGTAAGCGATAAGGCGGCGCGGGTGATCCCAAATAAAGTATTTCAAATCCTTGCGATTGGGCGACCTCTGGCGACCGCGGACACGCCGGCAATCAGGGAGATCATCACCGAACAAACACACGGCGTTTGGCTTGTAGAGCCCGGCTCGGGGGAGGCGCTTGCCGGCGCCGTTGCAGCGGCCAAGCGATGGAGGTCCGAAAACGGAAATTCCGTCCTATACCCAGAAATTGAACGAAAAATCTCACCACAAGCCATCACGCAGTCGTTGATTGTGCAGATCGAGCGCACGTCATGAAGGTGGCCTTAACGTAATCTCGACACAACGAAGCTAGGATTAAAGGCTGATAGTTTCGGACTCGCATCCATGACCAAGCTTATTATTCAAATCCCTTGTCTGAACGAAGCGGAAACCATCGCTGCGACCCTCGCAGACTTGCCCAAATATATTGCCGGGATTGATGAGATCGAAGTGTTGATCATTGACGACGGATCGACAGACAAAACGGTTGAAATCGCCCGACAGGCAGGCGCGGTTCATGTGATTTCCAATGGCGCTAACCGCGGTCTCGCCCAAAGCTTTCAGCGTGGACTAGATGAGGCGCTTCGTCTTGGCGCCGACATTATCGTCAATACCGATGGCGACAATCAGTATTATGGCGGCGATGTGGAGTCGCTGGTGCGGCCCTTGCTGGAAAATCGCGCCGATATTGTCATCGGCGATCGGCAAACCGGCGAGCTGTCGCATTTTTCACCGCTCAAAAGAGCGCTCCAAAAGTCTGGCAGCCGCGTAGTAAGCGCTCTTGCCAATACGCCAATTGCAGATGCGGTGAGCGGGTTTCGCGCCTTCACCAGACAAGCGGCGATGGGGGTGACGGTCCGCTCCAGTTTTTCTTACACAACCGAAACGCTTATTCAGGCGGGGCGGCGAAAAATGCGCATAGCGTCGGTTGCTGTCCGGACCAATAAAGTCGAGCGCCCATCTCGTCTATTTCGCTCCATCCCTCAGTTTCTGTCACGCACGGGGCGCACGATGTTGCGCGCCTATGCGATGTATGAGCCTTTGAAAATTTTTGCTGTTCTGGGTGTCGCCTTGATGATCGCCGGCGTCGTGCCGGTTGTTCGGTTTGTGGTTCACTATTTTGCCGGCGACGGTGCGGGGATGATTCAGTCGCTTGTCATTGGCGGGGTCATCATGCTGATTGGCGCCATTTCGGCCATGTTCGCGCTGCTCGCTGATCTTGTCGCCTATAACCGTCAACTGCTTGAGTTGACCCTCGAGCGGGTGCGGAAAATTGAGTACGCGCTAGATGCGCAGAAACCGAGCGCAAAGAAGCGCCTGCCCATAGAAAAACTCCGCGAGGAGTTAAAAGCTATTCGGGCGCGCACCGGAAACTAACCGCAATAAACGGGCGGAAACGCTATCGTTTTCGTGCTATTATGCGCGCATGAGCCAACTTGAATATACTCTTTTCGACACGGCGCTGGGCCGCTGCGGACTTGCATGGGGCGCGGATGGATTGCGCGCGGTCAGCTTTGCGCATCCGGAAGTTTCCGAAACCCGATCCCATCTCCTGCGGCGCGCGCCTGATGCTATGGAAATCTCTACTCCGCCAGAAAGAGTTCTCCGTATCATCGAGGATATCCGCAAACTGTTGGAAGGCGTTGCGCGCGACCTTTCCTACGCACAATTGGATTTCGAAGGGATCGGAGGCTTTGAACGCGATGTTTATACGCTCGCTCTCGACATAAAGGCGGGCGAGATGAAAACCTATGGCGATCTGGCACGCGCTTTAGGGGATGTGTCCTTGTCGCGCCGCGTCGGGCAGGCGCTTGGGCGCAATCCCTTTCCAATCATCGTGCCGTGTCATCGAATAGTGGGTGCGGACGGCGCCATGACCGGATTTTCAGCACCCGGCGGAGCTGAGTTGAAACGAAAACTCCTGAAAATCGAAGGCGCGCTGGCACCCGATTTATTCGATACGTTTTAACCCCATGGGCCTTTGCGACGGCCTTCAAATGGAGATGGGCCATCAGGATCGAGTCGCAAGGATTTTTCGACGCCCGACATTTGCATCAGCCGGTCGATGCGGTTTTGGGTTGCCGGATGCGTCGAGAAAAGATTGTCCGCGCCGCGCCCAGACAAAGGATTGATGATCATGAGCTGGCCTGTTTCGGGGTGACGCTCTGCCGTTTCATTGGGAATCTGCGCCGCGCCGTTTGAGATCTTTGCAAGCGCTGACGCGAGCCAGTCCGGGTGGCCGCAAATCTCTGCGCCCATTCGGTCAGCTTCATATTCCCGGCCACGGCTGATGGCCATCTGCACCAGCGCCGCGGCCATGGGCGCGAGAATCATGATCGCCAGCGCGCCAATCAAGCTGCCAGCATTGTTCCGGTTTCTGCCGAAGAACATAGCGAAGTTCGCCAGCATCGTAATCGCGCCTGCGATTGTCGCTGTTACAGTCATCGTGAGTGTATCGTGGTTTTTTACATGAGCGAGCTCATGCGCCATCACGCCCGCGAGTTCTTTCTCATTGAGTATCTGCAATAGGCCGGTGGTTGCTGTGACGGCCGCATGTTCGGGATCGCGCCCCGTTGCAAAGGCGTTTGGTTGCGGATTCTCGATAATGTAGACCTTCGGCAGCGGCAACCCGGCATTGGCGGCAAGGTCATGCACTATCTCCGCATATCGCCGCACTGCGCCAGATGCGTGACTGTCATCAACTTCCTGGGCGCGGTACATGCGCAAGACCATTTTATCGGAATTCCAGTAAGCAAATAAATTCGTTCCCGCCGCAAACAGAAAGGCAAGCGCCATACCGCCCGTTCCGCCAACCAGATAGCCGACTCCCATGAACAGCGCAGTCAAAGCCGCAAGCAGTATGCCAGTGCGGAGTGTATTCATCGGACAACGTCCTTTGCAGCTATTGATCCGTGCTCTATATGTGAGCGCGAAAGGCGCGCTTCAATATGACTGATGAAACTTCCAAAAAGGCACGAATGGACTTGCCGCCGGCAGCGCAGCGAGCCCTGGCGGAAGCTGAAGGCCGGCGTCAAGCGGCGCGCGGCAAAGCGTTGCCCAAGGAAATTGGCGGGCCGAGAGGCGAGGAGCCGACCCGGTATGGCGATTGGGAAAAGGGCGGCCGAGCAATAGATTTCTGATGCTCGCAGTTCACCCCGCCGCATTGAGCAACCTGATCACCGCAAGCCGTCTTGCACTCTAAATTCGTACGCTTCACCCTTTCCCGATAACTGGCGGCAACAGCCAGAAAGAAAAGGAAAGGGGCGCTTGATCATGACAGCGATCGAGACGGAAGGACTGCGCAGGCGATTCCGCGGAGTCAACGCGGTTGACGGCGTTGATCTGAATGTGCCGGAAGGCGCGATTTTCGGATTTCTGGGGCCAAACGGCGCCGGCAAGACAACGACAATCCGTTTATTGCTCGGATTGCTCACTCCTAACCGCGGCCGTATCCGGATTTTTGGCGACGACCTTCATCGCAACCGCATGCAGGCGCTCAAATCTGTTGGCGTCGCGTTTGAAACTCCTGCACATTACGATCATCTGACCGGTCGTGAAAACCTGGATATCACCAGGCGGTTGTTAAAGCTTGAGAAGTCAGAAATTGAACGTGTGCTGACAACCGTCGAGCTTGTCCACGTGGCGGATCGGCATGTTCGTAAATATTCTCTCGGCATGCGTCATCGTCTTGGTCTTGCACGGGCCTTGCTCGGCAATCCCAGGCTGCTCATCTTCGACGAGCCAACAAATGGATTAGATCCTGTTGGCATCCGTGAAATGCGTGACTTTATAAAAACATTGCCCGTGCGCACGGGCGCAACAGTCTTCGTCTCTTCGCATCATCTGGCGGAGATTGAACAGATGGCGTCGCATGTGGCTGTTATTCATCAAGGGCAGATTGTGTTTCAGGGGGCGATGAGCGCGCTGCGCGGGCTGCATGCGCCACGGCTTGAAATCGGCTGCTCAGATCCCATCCAAGCAACGGCGCTGCTGGGTGGCGGTGCGCGCAAGGTTGAGCAAAAGGGGTCGCGCCTGTCGATCGACCTTGCCGTTACGGACAGCACAGAAGCCAGGGCGGCGTCAATCAACCGCAAATTGAACGAGGCGGGCATCGACGTGCATCACCTCACGATTTCACCTTGGACGTTAGAAGAGTTGTTTCTACAACTGGTTGGCGCGAAGCCAGCCATCGAGCAGAATTGAAGGGAGACGCTATGCTCACATCCATACGTGTCGAGCTGATCAAGCTGAAACGCTCCAAGATCATGCTAGTGGCCATCGCCGGGCCGGCGCTTGTTGCGCTTTTGTTTTTTTCCTTGCAGGCAAGCGGTGCAAACCTGAAAGCCTGGCCGTTTTATTTCTTTGCAGGGTTTACAGCGTGGGCGACTTTTATGTTGCCTTTAACTGCGACGATCATCGCAACCCTTGTGGCACAGCTGGAGCACGGGCCAAAAACCTGGGCCCATCTTCTCGCATTGCCCGTGCCGAAATGGCGTCTTTTTGCGGCGAAAGCTGTGGTCGCACTTGGACTTATCGCCGCTATGAGTTTGCTGACAGGCGCACTATTGGCTTTTGGCGGGTGGTTGGCGGGTGAGTTAAATCCGGCGAATAAGCTGATCGATCCCGCGCCTTTTGCGTCACTTGCTGAAACCATGCTCTCCGATGATGATCAAATGTTCGGAGACATGGACGTGGCGCTGTTAGTAAAACATTGGCGCTTCGCAGTCGCTGAGCGCCTTGCTTATATTTACCTGGCTTCGTTTTTGCTGATTGCAGTTCAGCTTTGGGCGGCGTTCCGGTTTCGCAATTTTCTGATCCCGATGGCGATTGGTGTTGGTGGAGGGTTTGTCGCCATCTTCGCTCAGGCATCGCAATACGGCATCTATTTCCCGTGGTTGATGCCGTTCAATACGCTCGGCTTTATGCCGGAAAAAGTGCAGATGGCGCTCTCGCTGGGGCTTGCCGGCGGGGTTGGCGCGATGCTTTTGATGTTGCTCGATATGGGCCGAATGCAGATCAAATGATCGGCGGTGCTTCTTGTGCGAAGCACCGTCTGCGGCATTACGCAATTGGTTCGCTTGGCGGTAAAAAATGCATGGATTGTTGATGCAAGCCTTTGCGATCCTTGATGCGGATGCCGCCATAGTGCGTTTCAATCAGCCCTTTCGACTGAAACTCAGCCAGAATTTTGTTCACCGCCTGCCGGGAGGCGCCGACCATAACGCCAATTTCCTTTTGCCCGATTTGGAGGTCATCAACGGATTCCCCGCGCGCTCTGGCGCTAGCTGAAAGATAGGACAGGCGCGAAGCGATGCGCGCCTGAAGCGGAAAGATTGTCGCTTCTTCGACAAAATTCAGGGTTATGCGAGCGACTTTAACGGCGAATTCAAGCAGCGCCGTTTCAAGTTCAGGATGCGCCCTGCGAAGCCGGGATAATTGCTGGCGCGAAAGAAACAATAATTCGCAATTAGTGACTGTGTCAGCGGAAAGCGGGTAGGGCTGTCCGTCAATAGCGGCGAGGTCGCCGAAACTTTCCGTTTGCCCGTAGACTATATAGGTCATCTCGCGCCCGTCCGGTGCAATTGCATAAAGGCGAATTTTACCGGAAACAATGCGGTACAACCCTTTCACCGATGCATAACGTTCGTAGAGCATCGTATGGGCCGGCGCTCGCAGCGGCTTCATTTCGGATAATACGGAATTACGAACGACCTCGGGCAATGCGTCGATCCAGTTCAAGACTCCGGAATTTGTCAGCATTTATTTCTCCGGGCGATAACAATGCGCGTGAACAGCAGACTATCGGTAAAAAATTGTCTCGTTTCCTGTAAATGCCCAAGGCTCGCCGAGATCGATACAGGACGAAACCTCGCCGCGCGCCTCTATTTTCAATAACTCCGAGTTATCGTCGCCAGGCTGGCGCTGCAATAATATGACGCCGTTAATTAAAGGGCCGATGAAGCTCGTCCGCAACTTCTGGTAACAATGAATTGTCGTATCATTCACGTCCGCAAACGGCGTGTTAATTCGCCCTTCGCCCTTGGTGAATGAAAGGAAGTCCTTTGAAGGGCTGGCCTTTTTGGCGTCCATGGATTTCATCGGGTTGACAATCTCACCCGAGAGCGATGGCAGACGACCATGCAAAGCGAAGATCAGCCGGTCCGGATCAATGGCGTCGGGAGAGAGCGCAATCGCGCTTACCCTTGTGGTTGCCGCATTATGCGCTGCATCGGTAAACCACGCGCCTTGCGCTGCGTCTGGCGTATCGACAAGCGCTGTCCGGCACGCGTTGGCGCCCTTGGCCTGGCGAATTCCCCAGCTATCGCCCAACTTAGCCGACCACTCAGCTTGTTGAGGCTTTGGCAAATAATCGATCGCACAACGCGCCCGGGTGACGTCTGGCGTTATCGCGGCGAGAAGGCTTGGGGCTGCGTCAAAAACTTCGGCGCGGGCGAAATTGTCAGTGCGGTAGCGTTCTGGCCGCGCCAGGGATGCAGGCGTTGCTCCGAGGTCATGCAATCCAACATCGAATCCATCGCTTTTGCCGATCTGATCGCCGACATTTACGCGAATACGGGTTTGCAGACCTAAATGATCGGCTGTCCCAAATTCCGTAAACGCGACTAGGCCGCCCGCTTTGGCGAGGATGTCAGGATCGATCTCATCCAGGCGGTCGTAGTAAAACGAGATATTGTCGCAAGACCGGAAATGAACGCTCCACGAAGGTTCTATCACGCGCCCGTAAGCGTCGCGTAATGTGCGCCGTTCGATAGCGACAATGTCTGCTTTCGCCGGCGCCAGCGCGTTAGTCGAGCGGCGTTCGAAGGCCTTGTCTCCCGAACGGGTGTTGATACGAATGTAAGGGGCGGGCAAAGCTTCTCCCGGCGCGGTCACGCCACCAAGCGGAGAGACGGAAAGCACATCGTCAAGCGGTGCGAACGGCCCTGAGAGCGCGGGCTCTCCAATGGCGCAGGCGCGCGTTTCCATGGGCGCCCCGTCTGCGCGTGCTGTGAAGGCTTCGGCGCGCTCAGCGAATCTGGCGCCGCTTTGCGGCCACGCGATTGCCGCTCCAAACAATGATGCTGTGATAAACGCTGCGGCAAGCCGTACAGCGTCTCCGGAACCACGCATGGAACAATCCCCGATATTCTCCCGAATGACCGGGCCCCCGAATACTCTGAGGGAAGAGTCCTATGCGGGCCTCTGCGAGTCAAGGCTGGGGGCGGCATGTGTGGCGAGTGGGTGCTAAGGGCTCGACAGCAGGCGGCGATTGCGGCTTATTTGTTGACATAGCAGGGTTAATCGATTGAAGCGGGAGACTTCCTGATGGTGAAGTGGCAAGGGCGGCGCCAGAGCCGAAATGTGGAAGACCGGCGCGGCGCGGGGGCGGCCGGCGGGGTTGGCGTCATTTTGATGCTGTTGCGCTTTATCATTGGTCGCTTTGGTATTCGCGGGTTGTTGCTGGTCGGGGTTGTTGGCGTCGGGCTTTATTTCGCCGGCGTGAACCCGATGGCGCTCCTGCAGGGCGGGGGCGTCGCCACACAACCCTCTGAACCTGTCGATGATGAAACCTCCCAATTTGTCCGTGCTGTCCTCGCCGAAACCGAGGACGTGTGGTCGAAATTATTTGCAGTGGACGGGGCCGACTATCCAGAGCCAACCTTGGTGATGTTTTCGGGCAGCGTTGCGTCTGGGTGCGGCCAGGCTTCAGCGGCGGCTGGTCCCTTTTATTGTCCGGCGGATCAGAAATTATATCTTGATGCGAGTTTCTTTCGCGAACTGGCGCAACGCTTTGGGGCGCCGGGCGACTTCGCCGCCGCCTATGTGATCGCCCATGAAGTTGGCCACCATGTGCAAACGGTCACGGGAATTTCCAATCAGGTGCGCTCCGCACAACAGCGCGCTCGCGGCGAAAGCGAAACGAATGCATATCAGGTTATGATGGAGTTGCAGGCGGATTGTTATGCGGGCGTTTGGGCGCATTATGCAGATCGTACGAGCGGTTTTCTCGATGACGGGGATATTGAAGAGGGACTACGCGCTGCCGCCGCAATCGGCGACGACACGCTGCAACGCGACGCCGGGCAAACCGTTAGGCCTGAGAAATTCACACATGGCTCTTCTGAGCAGCGTCAAAAGTGGTTCACCCAAGGCTATCGTTCCGGCAGCGTTGATCAATGCGATACGTTTAGCGCGGTGTCGTTGTGATTGTGCGCAAAGCTTTTAGGAATCATCGACGTTAGCCGCGCCAAAATGCCGGTGAAAACAGGACCAGCACCGTAAAGAATTCCAGTCTGCCTAGCAACATTCCGGCAGACATGGCGAGCTTTGCCGCATCGGGAAGCGTTGAAAAATTGCCTGCCGGACCTACAATATCGCCGAGGCCGGGGCCGACATTGGCGATTGCTGTTCCCGCCGATGAAATGGCCGTCAACGGATCAAGACCAAGTCCTGAAAGGAACACGGCAAGACTTGCAAATGTCGCAAAATATACAAAGAAAAAACTCAACACTGAAACAAAAACATCATTGGTGAGTGGGTGGTGATTGTAGCGTGCAACAAAAACGCCATTGGGGTGCGCAAGCCGGCGCGCATAGACGACCAGCGCCGCAAGGGCGACCTGAAACCGGAATATTTTCATGCCGCAAGATGTTGAGCCTGCACAGCCGCCGACAAACATAATGCAAAAGAAAAAGGCGACAGCAAAAGGGCCCCAGTCGTCATAGTCCGTGGTGGCGTAGCCTGTTCCTGTTAAAATTGAGACGACATTGAATATCGCCATACGGAAAGCGGTGAACATGCCGAGATGTCCAAATGCTTCGATCACATCAACCATCACCGCCATCGTCAACACGACAACGACCATGAAAAAGAAACGAATTTGACTGTCGGTGAAAAGCCTTTGCCAAGCCCCGCGCGCAATGGCTGCAAGGAAAATTCCGAACGGCAGCGAGCCAATAATCATAAAGACTGTAACGACAAGATCGAGCGGCGCGCGCCCGACTGTTAAGAATGCGCCAATGGAGGCGTCTTTTGTTGAAAAACCTCCTGTAGAAATTGCGGTTAGCGCATGATTGAGCGCATCAAACGCCGGCATGCCGAAGCCCCACAGGCTCAAAAAGCAGAGGATTGTGAAAAATACATAGATGCCGCTAAGGCCTATAGAATATTGCGCGGCATTGGCGATAAATTTTTCCGACGTATCCCAAGCTTCATTCTTGAAGATCTGCATGCCGCCGACTTTCAGCGCAGGCAGCACTGAAAAGGCCATAATGATGACGCCAACGCCGCCAAACCATTGCAGCATAGAGCGCCACAGCAAAGCGCCAGGCGGCGCATCATCAAGGCCCGAAACAACGGTGGAGCCAGTTGTAGTGATGCCCGACATGGCTTCGAAAAAAGCATCTACGTAACTTAGATTCAGTCCGCCTAATGCTAGAGGAATGGCAGAGAATACGACTAGCGCCAGCCAGCTCGTCGCCGTCAGCAAAAAGCCTTCGCGAAAAGAGATTGTGTCAATGCGTCCCCAGCTTGCCGCCGCCGCGCCGCCGCCGACAAACACCGAAGCGACTGAGCCAATCGCAAATGACGACCAGTCGGCGCGATGCACATCATGCGTCGCCAGCAAATCGGCAATCATCGGGATGAGCATGGATACGCCCAACGCGGCGACCAGCGCGCCTGTGACTAACAGGACTGGGCGGAGATTCAGCATGGACTTGCGTTTGTCAGCGTTGCGAAGCCAAGATCTGGCCCCTAATGCACTTGACGCAATTCATGCGGGCTGTCGAGGGAGAAGGCTGGAATATCAACGTCAAAGACCTCTCCGTCTTTGGTTTCAACGCCATATGCGCCGACCATCAGGCCCGAAGGCGTCGCGAGGGGCGCGCCAGACGTATACTCAAACCCTTCGCCCGGACGGATCACAGGCTGCTCGCCAACTACGCCGTCACCGGCGACGACGTCGGTTTGGCCGCGAGAATCGGTGATGCGCCAGTAACGGGTGCGCAGCTGCACCTGGATTTCCGATTCGTTGTTGATGCGAACAGTGTAGGCCCACACATAGCGTGGCTCGTCAGGGTCGGATTGATCTTCAAGGAATCTCGGGCTGACGCTGACGCGTATGCCCCGCGTCACGCGCTCGTAGCTAACGCCGCCGCGATCTCCCCGAACTCTTGCGCCGCGTTGCAACTGCATGAACCTATCCCCTTTTTTAGGCAATCTAAGCTGCATCGCCGTGAAGCGCCAGACGAAGGGCGTAGATTCAACGAAGCGGGGAAAAGTGGAGCCAACCTGCACGTGAAATCTACTTGCCAATAGTGTTTTCGGAAGGCAAACGAACGCAGATGGCTAAACTTGTGCACCTCACCGACGGCGTCATGGCGTCGCAAATAATCGCGGAGCTCATGGATTCAGGCGCGATTGTCGGCGCTGATTCGGTGCGTTTGCAACCGGCCAGTCTCGATTTGACCTTGTCCTCTCGCGCATGGCGGGTGCGTGCATCATTTCTTCCCTCACGAGCGCGCAAGGTGTCGGCTCGCCTCGATGATGGGCTAGCGATGCAGGAGGTCGATCTTTCCGACGGCGCCGTTTTTGAGCGCGGTTGCGTCTATCTTGTGGAGTTAAACGAGAGCCTCGATCTGCCAGAAGGCCTGGAAGGCGCCGCGAATCCAAAAAGCTCAACAGGCAGGATTGATGTATTTGTCCGGCTCGTGACCGATTTTGGCGTTGCGTTTGACGAAATACCATCGGGTTATTCTGGTCCGCTCTATGCGGAGATTAGCCCGCGCACATTTTCAATTCTCGCGCGTGAAGGCTCGAGTCTGAATCAGTTGCGCCTGAAATATGGCGCTTGCCGCCTCGATGATGCTGCGCTGATGAAACTGCACGGCGCGGCGCCATTAGTTGGCGGACGCGCTGATGTGAGTGGCGGTCTGGGCTTGTCGGTGTCATTGGAAGCTGACGACGATATGATCGGGTGGCGCGCGCGCCGTCATTCGGCGTTGATTGACGTTGATAAAATTGGGACGCTCAACAGTGTTGATTACTTTGAGCCAATCGCGCCGCCTGCTTCGGGATTTATTATTCTGGATCCGGATGAATTTTATATTCTCGCCTCGAAGGAGGCGCTTGCCGTGCCGCCGGACTTTGCTGCGGAAATGACCCCCATTAGTCCGGGGCTTGGCGAGTTTCGCGTCCACTATGCCGGATTCTTTGATCCCGGCTTTGGCTGGAGCGATCAAGGACCAAACGGTTCACGTGGCGTGCTTGAAGTGCGCAGCCATGATGCGCCGTTTGTTCTGGAGGATGGACAGCTGGTGGCGCGGCTCGTCTATGAGAAAATGGCGGCGCGTCCGGAACGGCTATACGGCGAAGACGTCAAGTCAAACTATCAGGGCCAAGGCCTTAAGCTGTCCAAACATTTTCGTTGACGCTTATTCGTCTGTGGTCATGACGGCAGCTTGCCCGGCAGTGTCCGTATATTGCTGAAACTTTGCGATCTTGCCGTCATTTACTGTCCACGAATGGACGAATGGCGCGTCGAGCGTTTTACCGCTTGCCAGATAGACGCCGCTATAGCGACCGAACACCACAACGCGGTTGCCTTCCGAAATGAATTCTTCCGGTGTTGCTGCAAAGTCTGCCCATTCGCCGCCAAGTCTTGCAAACAGCCCTGAGACGATCGCGTCAGGTCCGATATATGGATTTTTGTCTGCGTAAGGATTGCCCTGCGCCTCGCTCCATTCAATGTCCGGCGCCATGGTGCTGATCGCCATAGGGATATCGCCAGCGGCGAAACCTGCATAGACGGCGTCAACCGCAGCACGCGCAGATGATGCAGGTGTTGCAGCAGACTGTTGAGTTTGCGGCGTGCAGCCAGTAGTTGCTGTTAAGAACAGCATGCTGACCAAGGCGATTGTGAGTTGTTTCATTTTATCCCCTTAATTGCCCTGAACGGCTTCTGGCATAACTTACTCTGACGCTGGAGTGGTTTCGGCCTCGTCTGGCGCTTCGACACGCGGGTCGATTTCAAATACAGCTGGCGAGGTTCGCGGCACAGCAACGTAAGATTCGCGATCTGCTCGCGGTGCGGCATCACGTAAAAAGACTCTGAACAGACCGAAGACCGCTAGCACGGCGTAGGTTACCGCCGTATGGATGAAAAGCGCGCGAGGCCCAAATTCATTCATGGCGAGTGGCGCAATGATCGGTCCGATGACGGCGCCGACGCCGTATAAGAGGAGCAGGCCGGCCGCCAAGGTGACATATTCATGGGCTTCAGCGCGATCATTTGCGTGGGCGACGCACAGGCCGAAAATCGGCATTGCGGTGAACCCAAACGCGAAGGCGCCGTAAAGCAGCATCTCGCCGGAGCCGCCTCCCGTGGCGGCGAGAAACGCGCCGCTCGCAGCGCACAGGCTCGACACAATGATGATGATGATCCGGCGGTCCATGCGGTCTGATGCGAGGCCTAGCGGCCATTGTGACAACGCGCCGCCGATGACTGCCGTCGTCATGAACACAGCGATCGTGCGTACGTCATAACCGAGCTGTTGCACATAGACTGCGCCGACGGCCCAGAAGGCGCCGTTCGCGGCGCCTACGCAAAGGCAACCGGCCGCAGCGAGTGGTGAGATCCGAAACAGCTTTTCAAGATCTAGTTTCGCACTGGCGATGGGGCGGGGCTGCGCTGAGTTGGTGAGGGCTACAGGAACAAGCGCCAGGGAAATCAGGATAGAAACGACCGCGAAGAGAGAAAACAGCGTGGGGTCCGCCGCCGCAAGCAAGGCCTGACCCAGCGTGCCGGCAGTCAGATCGGTTATCCGGTAGATTGAAAGTATTCGGCCGCGTCTTTCGTTCGTGGCGTTTTCGTTGATCCAGCTCTCGATAATCATGTAGAGGCCGGCCATGCAAAAACCGGTGACGATGCGCAAAACGATCCAGAAGACGGGATTGACGGCGAGTGCATAGGCGAGCGCCGCCGCTGATGCGACAGAGGCAAGAGCTGTGAAGCTTCGGATGTGCCCCACGCGTTTCACCATGAGCGGCGCGATGCGGCAGCCGCCGATGAATCCGACATAATAGGCGGACATCAAGAAGCCGACCATCAGCAAGGGAAATCCTTCGAGATTTCCTCGAACGGCGAGCAATGTCCCCTGCAGCCCGTTGCCGGCGATCAGGAAAAAAGCCGCGATCAAGAGCGCTGCGAGAATGCGTATTACCTTGCCCATGTGGTCCTATACAGGCGTTCGCCTGTGGAAAGGCAAGGTGTGTTTAAGGTGCGTGAGGGAAGGCGCTGATGGGCGTCAGGGAAGCGGTTGGCGCTGCTCCCCAACTGCGGGGCCGATCGTAGCTCTGTGTGTCGGCGTCAGGACAAAGAAAAAGGGCGTCACTCACGTGACGCCCTTTCTTCCCGCTTTCACGGAAATTCCGGAGCACACCCCAATCCAGTGAGAATCCAGATGCTCTCCAGTGCGAGTGTTAAACGAAACCGTTACCGCTCTCGTCTCCATCCGCTAGACCTTTTGGGCGCAACACTCGGGTCGTGGCTGCCGGCAATTTGCGTTTCGCCATGTCCGACGCCCTGCGTCCTTCAGATCCGCCTCGGCTCTTCCCCCGCGCCAGCTTGCGCTGTCACGAAGGTGTCGCCGCCGCGCGCCGATCTGCAGCTTGCCCGCTGCCTACGGCGATCCCGGCCTCCTGTTTACGGATGACCTTTCGATCTTCCGTACAGGAACGGACCACTCAGATCCGGCCACGTGCGTGAAGCTCACCTTTGCTTCACTTTCCCGGTCTGCTTCTGAGTGTCGCATCCGGGGTAGCGCGTCATTTCGTTCCGCCCATCCAACCCGCCGCTAGGCAAACGCTGCGAATTGTCGATAGGGCCGCGAAACAAGATCAGGATACAGAATTATTGACAGCGCGCGAATCATTCTTTTCCACAATTTTTCGCCCAACGGTCTGGGGAAAAGACTTTGACGAATGATCAATTGCTTATCAGCATTTATTGAAAACAACGGTGAAATTGTTCGCAGGCATTTCCACAGTTCGTTGCAGCGCCAGCGCATTTTTTTGCGCCAATAGCGCGATGTCATGCTCAAGATCACGAACCCCCCAGCGCGGGTCACGGGCCTTCAGGCTCACGTCGAAGGCTTCGTTTGACAGGGCGGTATGCTTTCCGTTCCGCGCGAAAGGGCCGTACAGAAAAAGCTTACCGCCGGGCCTGAGAAGGCGCGCGGCGCCGGCGAACAAGCCTTCTGCGGCCTCGAAGGGCGCGATGTGGATCATATTGATTGATATAATACCATCAAAAGGCGCGTCTTGTTCCACGCCCCAGCGGTCAGACGCAACATCGATTGCATGCGGGCCGTGCAGATTGAGCAGATCTGAATCGGCGATCCATGCGGCGATGGAGGCGCGGGCAGTCTCATCCGGATCACCGGTCAGCCACTCGGCTTTAGGCAGTGCGTCCGCTATGTGGACGGCGTGTTCGCCTGTTCCGCCGCCGATTTCCAGGAATTTTCCCGTCAAGGGCATGGTGTCGAGAAAGGCGTTGCGGATGGCGTCGCGATTGCGTCCGACCGACGGGGAGAACAGCTTGGCGCCGCTTGCATTTCGTGTCTCCAGCGCCGTTTCTTGGGGCCTTTTCATGGGTGTTTTCTATCCAGAACAACTGGCGCCGCCAAGCACGCAAAATTGCGCACAGAACGGATGGTTGAGCTTAACGTCGGATGACGCCTCCGCGAGACTGGCGCCCATTTCAAACTGGGCGTCATAGGGAAGTAAGGTGCAGGAGAGGATGATCGGCGCGGGTGCGCCTTTCCGTTTCACCAGCATGCGGGAATTGGCGCACATCACATCTTGAGGATTTTTGTTCAGAATTGACCAGCACGCTTCGGTAATTTCCGGAACATCCTTGATCGCATCCATTTCGGGAAAAATAACCAGTGCAGCAGCATTTTGAGCGTCAAGCGGAATATCGTGCTGCGAAAACAGCGCTGCAAAACCTGCGCGCAGCTCATCCTCGGATTCGCCGTTGAGCGAACGCCCGGCGACCGTGAAATTGATCTCATTGTCTTTCAGCCAGCGAAGGCCGTCCAATGCTGCTGCAAAAGATCCTGTGCCGCGTTCTTCGTCATGTTCCGTTAGTGAATAGTGATCGAGGCTGACACGAAGCGTAAGCTTATTTCCAAACTGTCTGTGCAAAGACAATATCCCTGCCTGAACGCGGGGCCGCATCATTGGCTTCATGGCGTTAGTGAGAATGAGGGTTTTGAAACCATGCGAAAGAGCGTCACCAGTCATCGCAATCATATCTGGATTCATAAAGGGTTCTCCGCCTGTGAACCCTATTTCCCGCGCGTTCATGGCCAACGCTTCATCAAGAAACGGCGTCAGCTCTGTGGCCGTCAGATACGTAAGCCGGTCATTATTTGGAGATGACTCAATGTAACAATGCGAGCATTCCACATTGCACAGTGTGCCGGTATTGACCCAAAGCGTATCGAGCCCAGCGAATGCAACGCGCGCGCGCGGTCGCCCTTCCGCCGTCAGGCCGGGATCTTGAAATTTTCCAGCCGATTTTATGCGCGTGTCTTCTGATTCTGCCCGGTGCATTCTGAAGCCCTGTCAACAAAGCGTGGCCACCTTGAACGAAAACACCCGCCGGAGGAACCGGCGGGTGCTTCAAGACTATTCAATTCAGCGTCAGGTAACGCTAATTGCCTTCGATGGGCGCCAGCGGCGCGCCATAAATAGCGTCATCTTCATAGACAGGTTTTTCCGGAAGCGGGTCACCCGTTACCGGATCAATGCGTTTTGGTTGAACCGGCGCCATCAAGGCGGGTTGGTCGCGATGGGCGAGCGCCCAGACAGCATTCTGGAGGACCGCCGACTGAGGTTGCGATACTTTCTCCCGAAAGATGATGTCAGAGGGCGAGACATTCGCCTGATAGTAATCGCGGTTCCAGCTGCCCCGTGATTTCAATATCGCACCCTCAAGGCTGATGCCGCCATAAAGCCCGCGCGAACGCGAGAAAGCGAGGACATCGACGGTTTGCGCTTTGGCGCCAGCACCGATTGGCCCGGCAGCGATCGAAAGGTCCGCGCCAAGCTTGACCGTTGTGGAAAGCAAATGCTCAACCCCGCGCTGGGTCATCACCAGAAGGATTGTCTCTGAGCCTTCAACCCCGGCCTGAAAGCCGAAAGAGATAGAGCCGATGGTGAAGAAGGTCGGTTCAGACCAGCTTCCATCATCATTGCGCGCGATCATCACTGCATTGCCGCCCGACGCGCCAAGCATGAACCCGCCGCGCAATGAACGCGGAATAATGACCATGGCTTTGGCGTTGTCCGCCGTATCCCACAGCGGTTCAAACGCGCTGTCATTGGCGAAATAGGCGACAGTGTCGGCAGCCTTTACTACCAGCTCCGACGCTTTTTCAGCTTTCGGCTTGGCGTCCGCTGGCGCGACAGCCATCAAAATCGACGCGCTCATGGCGCCCAAAATACTCACTAGCCGCTTTATCATTGCCGGCCTCCTTTCAATATCCCCAAGCACTTCCGCCCACGGCGCGTACCGTTGCTGAGTTGGAGCGTAGATAATACTGTTTGCCCGGGCCGAAAGATGGCGCCGGGCACGTCGCCACATGAATTCTTGGTGAGATTTGCTGCGCCAGTCGAGGCCTTTTCGGCGCCGAACCGGATGAAATAAGCTCTACTTGACGTTGTCGGACACAAAGGCGCAGAAATCTGGCGGTTCGGGCGATCAAAAATAGCCCCGGCGGCGGGTGTAGCTCAATGGCAGAGCAGAAGCTTCCCAAGCTTAAGACGAGGGTTCGATTCCCTTCACCCGCTCCAATTTAGTGTCGGTATGCCCCGCCACGCTCAACTGTACTTAACAATTTTCAATAAAGATGATCTCATTTTTGGCATTTTGTTGTTTCCTTGAATAATTGCATGCGTTAGTTGAATTTTCAGCAAATCCAACTATCGTGCATTCCTTGTCTCCAGTCAGAATGACGGGTTTGAGCGCTATTCTCGAACCAGAGATTCTCATTACCAACACGTATGGCACGCGGCCCCTGAGTGGTGCGTCGCAATCGTGCAGTTCGGGGAAGTTATGGATACTGGCGATGATCGCGATGTTGCGGGTGTAAAGTCTGTTGTGCAGGCAATTCGGATCCTCAATGCGGTTGCGCAGCTCGCGGGGCCCGCATCGCTGAAACAAATAGCAGGGCGCGCTGGAATGGCGCCGAGCAAGGTGCATCGTTATCTGCAAAGCATGTGCGCTGGCGACCTTGTCCATCAAACGACAAAGTCCGGCGCCTACGATCTTGGGGTTGGCGCCTTGCGGCTCGGGCTGGCGGCGCTCAACCGTGTCGATCTTGTCAACCGTGCCGGAGATGCTTTGCTAAGTCTTGTGCAAGTCGTCAAGGCGGATGCTTTTTTGTCCGTATGGGGAGAGAATGGCCCGACAACAGTTCGTTTTGAACGGTCGGAGCAGCCATCGGCAGCGATGCTCGGCGCTGGAATGTCGCTACCCTTGCTGAGTTCAGCCACAGGTCGAGTGTTTATGGCGTTCATTCAGCCTGAACGCGCATCTCCAGTCGCCCGCTTGCAGGCGGGTGAGGATTGGGAGAGCGCGGTACAAAATATTGAGCCAGAATTACTTCGCATTCGTGCGGATGGTTTTGCTTATTCTGTCGGTGAAATTGTGTCAGGAAGGCGATGCATTGCCGCCCCGATCATTTCATTCGATGATCAGATTGTCGCCGCTGTCTCAGTGGTTTCTACAAACCCCAACTGCACTACGCCTGACAGTCCGATAGTGCTTTCATTGCTTGATTTCTGCAAGCGGCATTCGGTGCGCAAGCGAGGATACGCAGAAGAAACGCAGATCGAAAAAAAGATCGCCGTTTGAAGCTAGTAGTTGTCCTTGCGGCGCCGGATTTCTGCAAAGACATCAACAGGCCTTGTGCCCTGCATGCTGATGGCGGCCTGTAATTGGACATTGCCGGCTCTCAAAAAAGGGTTCGTCTCTAATTCTAACGCCAATGTCGTCGGCACGGTTGGTGTGTTTTCTTTGCGAAGGCTGTCGACTTCGGCGGTGCGCGCCAACAAGGCCTCATTAGCTGGGTCAACGCTAAGTGCAAAGCGTGCATTTGATTGCGTGTATTCATGGGCGCAGTAAATTTTTGTGCTGCTGGGCATCGACGCAATTTTTGATAGGGAAGACCACATCTGTTCCGCAGTTCCTTCGAACAGACGGCCGCAACCCATGGCGAAAATCGTATCGCCGACAAAAGCTGCGCCATCATCAGCGAAATGGTAGATAATATGTCCCAGCGTGTGCCCCGGCGTTTCGCGCACACGTGCTATTGAAGCGCCCAATTTGATGGTTTCGCCTTCACTTACGCGAATATCGATTCCGGGGATGCGCGCCGCCTCGCCCTTCGGTCCGATAATGATACAGTTCCATTTTTCCTTCAGCGCAAGATTTCCGCCTGCATGATCGAAATGGTGATGGGTGTTCAGGATGTGAGTCAGGCGCCAGCCCGCTGCATCCAGCTCACGATTAATCGCTTTAGAGTCTGGCGTATCGATGCTCGCTGTCGCACATGACTCCTGATCGTGCACTAGGAAGCCGTAATTATCTGCGAGGCATGAGAATTGTCGTATTTCTATCGGCACGCGGTCTATCCCTCTTTATTACAGCGCAGCGGGTCGCGATTGACGCCGGGCCATGGACACAAGCATAACAAGCGCAACGCCGAAAAGCCAAAACACTGATAATTGAGAGCAATAAATGCGGACAGATATTCTCGATTTTTATGAGTTTTATGGCTCGCCGATGGGCGTTATCGCTCGTGATTGCATAGCCAACCGTCTGCATGAAGTCTGGGGCGATGGGGCTGGACTCTCAATCGCAGGTTTCGGCTACGCCAATCCCTATCTAGAGCTTTTTTCGGCCGCGCAAAGCCGTATTGCGCTTGCACCGGGAGGGCAGGGCGTTATTCGCTGGCCGCAAATGGGAGAAAACGCCGCCAGCCTTGTCGGCGAGCAAGAATGGCCAATACCGGACGCCAGTCTTGACCGCGTCCTGATTGTGCATGGGTTGGAAGAGGCGCCGGCGCCGCAAAGACTGATGCGCGAAGTTTGGCGCGTTCTCAAAGATGACGGTCGTGTAGTGATCATTGCTTCGCACCGCAGAGGGCTGTGGTCTGTGATCGATACGACCCCTTTTGCTGCCGGCCGCCCATATTTGAAACGCCGGCTGCAAGCCTTACTCCGCGATGCTGTATTTCATCCGCTGGTCTGGGATACGGCGCTATTCTTCCCGCCGCTTCGCTCCACCTTGCTATTGAAAGCCGCGCGAGCGTGGGAGCGGGCCGGTTCACGGCTGTGGCCAGGGCTGGGCGGCGTTTTGATGCTCGAAGCCGAGAAAAACCTGTTGCGGCCGGTTGGGCTGATGCGGCGGGCTGAGGCGCGCACCGCGCGCCCGGCGCTGGCTGCGCCTCAGCCTTTGCGGCGGATAAAGCGTTCTGACTAGGCGCGCATCGGTTGCCAGCGCGGCTGCAGGGTCGCTATATCGCAGGCGACAAGCTCATCAGGAAATACATCATGGCTCTTCCGGCGCCGCGTCCCGGCATTCTAGATATCAAGCCTTACAAGCCCGGCGCATCCGAAGCGCCTGGCGCGGTGGAAGTGCACAAGCTTTCGTCAAACGAGTCAGCGCTCGGCGCGAGTCCTGACGCGATGAAAGCCTATGCGGCGGCGGCCAATAAAATGTTCCTGTATCCCGATGGTGGTTGTACAATGCTTCGCCAGAAAATCGGATCGACCTATGATCTTGATCCGGCCTGCATCGTTTGCGGCGCGGGATCAGACGAAATCCTGCAACTGCTGACGCGCGCCTATGCAGGTGAGGGCGACAACATCATTCAGAGTGAGCACGGATTTTTGGTCTATGCTTTAGCGGCGAAAAGTTGTGGCGCCGAGCCGCGCTTCGCCAAAGAGAAAAACCTGACTGGCGATGTTGATGCCATGCTTGAGCTGGTCGACGACCGCACGCGTATTGTTTTTGTCGCAAACCCGAACAACCCTACGGGCACATATATTCCCGATGCAGAGATCAGGCGGCTGCGCGCCGAGCTGCGCGAAGACATCTTGCTGGTCATAGACGCCGCCTATGCTGAATTCATGGATGAAGCGGATTATGCTGACGGCGCGGCGATGGTCGAAGAATTCGACAATGTCGTGATGACGCGCACTTTCTCAAAGATTTACGGGTTGGCGGCGCTGCGTCTCGGATGGGGCTATTGCCCGCCTGCTGTCGCCGATGTGTTGAATCGGATTCGCGGGCCCTTCAACGTCACCATGGCGGCGCAGATCGCCGGCATAGCGGCGCTGGAAGATCAGGATTTTGTCCAGCAAAACCTCACTTTCAATCGTGAAGAACGAGATTTCCTGCAGCAGCAGTTTGGCGGTATGGGACTTGAGTTCGTGCCGAGCTACGGCAATTTTGTGCTGGTGAAATTTCCGGATGCGCCGGGGCGCACCGCCGACGATATTCTGGCTTATCTGAAATTAAATGGCGTCATCGTGCGCGAAATGCATCCTTATGGGCTGAACGAATATCTGCGCATCAGCGTCGGGCCCAGAGCGGGCAACAGGAAGCTGATCGAGCTGTTGGGAAAGAAATTCTCCAATGGCTGAATCGGTGAAGTTCAAGCGCGCCGTCATTGTGGGGGTCGGCCTGATTGGGTCGTCGCTCGCGCGTGCGTTTCGTGAACGCGGACTGACGGAAGAAATTGTCGGCGTTGATCAGGATGCCGGTGTGCTCGCGCGAGCCCAAAACATTGGCGTGATCAACCGGGGCGAAAGCTCGCTTGAAGCTGGCGTCAACGGCGCCGACCTCATCATTCTGTCAACGCCGGTTGGCGCCATTGCTTCGGTTGTCGCCGCGCTCGCCGCCGCCGCCGATGACGGCGCGCTGATCATTGATGTCGGGTCGGTCAAAGGCGTTGTTGCCGACGCCGCGAAATCCCTGCCAGACCGCTTGTACTTCGTGCCGTCGCATCCTGTGGCCGGCACCGAGCAGTCGGGGCCGGAAGCGGGCTTTGCGTCGCTGTTTCAGGATCGCTGGTGCATCCTGACGCCGCTGGAGCGCGAGGACGCCGCCTACAAGGCCGCCGTGGAGAAAGCCGCAGCGCTGTGGGCCGGTGTCGGCGCGCAGGTTGAGATCATGGACGCGGCCCATCACGATTTGGCGCTCGCGGTCACCAGTCACTTGCCGCACTTGATCGCCTTCACGCTGGTTGGCGCCGCCGATGACGTCGAATCCGTCGCCGCCGGCGAGGTGGTGAAATACTCTGCTGGCGGATTTCGCGACTTCACGCGCATCGCCGCATCGAACCCGATCATGTGGCGAGATGTGTTTCTGTCGAACAAGGATGCGGTGCTGGAAGTGCTCGGCCGGTTTTCCGAAGAACTCGCCGTCATGCAGCGGGCGATCCGCTGGGGCGACGGCAAGGCGCTCGAAGACGCCTTTGCGCGCGGGCGGTCTTTGCGGCGTGCGATTGTTGAAGCGGGGCAAGAAACCGCCGCGCCGAATTTCGGGCGCGACGATAAAGGTCATTAATCCTTAAGCGTCTTCTTCGTCGAGCCTGACTTCGTGGCCCCATAAGGTCTCGATATGCATCATCACCGCGTCGCGGGTTTTTTCGTTCAGCGTGCGGCCGTTATGGACCGTATGGCGCAGCTTCAGCGTGCGGTCGCCGTCGAGATCGGCGCCGACGACCTGAATATTCGGCTCATGCATGCCGAGATCATACATTGCCGACAATGACTGGCGCACGCGGCGGAAGCCCTGATCGTCATGGATCGCGGCGATCTCGACATGAGTTTCCTCGCTGTCGTCGCCGATGGCGAACATGCGGAAATGGCGCATCACCGTCGGCGACAGATATTGCAGGATGAAGCTCTCGTCGCGGTAATTGGCCCAAGCGTCTTTCAACACGCCGCGCCAGTCGCCCGACCCGGCGATCTCCGGGAACCATTCCTTGTCTTCCGGCTTCGGATCTTCGCAGATGCGCTTGATGTCTTCCATCATCGCAAAACCGAGCGCGTAAGGGTTGATGCCCGAATAGCGCGGATCATCAAATTCCGGCTGGAACACCACAGATGAATGCGAATGAAGAAACTCCATGATCGCGCCTTCTGAAATCTGTCCGCGATTGTAAAGCTCGTTCATGATGTAATGGTGGGTGAAGGTGGCGCAGCCCTCGTTCATCACCTTGGTCTGTTTTTGCGGGTAGAAATATTGCGCGATGTTGCGGACGATGCGCACCAGTTCGCGCTGCCAGGGCCGCAGGATCGGCGAAGCTTTCTCTATAAAGTAGAGAATGTTCTCTTCCGGCAGCTTGATGTTGCGCACTTCCGCCTGACGCTCTTCCATTTCATCGTCAGGCTCTTCGGTGTTGGGGAGCGTGCGCCAGATGTCGTTGAAATTGGTTTCTTCGTGCTTGACCCGCGCGGCGATCTTGGCGAGCCGGTCAGCTTCGGAAAGGCGCGGCGGACGGTTATAGCGAAAGACGCCCTGATCCATCAGCGCATGCGCCGCGTCGAGCACCGCTTCGACTTCCTCAAACCCGTATTCGTCTTCACATTTGGCGATGTATTTTTTGGAAAAGTCGAGATAGGGCAGAATCGCTTCGGCGTCCGTCCATTGCCGGAAGAGGTAATTGTTCTTGAAGAAGTGGTTATGCCCGAACGAGGCGTGCGCCATCACCAGCGCCTGCATGGTCATGGTGTTTTCTTCCATGAGATAGGCGATGCAGGGGTTGGAATTGATCACGATCTCATAGGCGAGACCGGAATAGCCTTTTTGGTAGTTTATCTGATCGCGGGCGAAATGCTTGCCGAACGACCAGTG